>JAUWKW010000124.1 GCA_030614035.1 Chromatiales bacterium
GCATTCCGCGAAGTTAATGCCGAGGCTGACCAGTACACATGGTGGTCAAATCGCGGCAGGGCCTGGGAAAAAAATGTTGGGTGGCGTATCGATTACCAGGTGGTATCACCGACGCTGAAAAACCGGGTGCAACGTGCATCTATCTACAAGCGCAAACGGTTTTCGGATCACGCTCCGTTGATCATCGATTATGAACTCACTTAAGCCCGAGTCTGGCCGGCAATGGGGGGCGGCCCTGCGCGTCTATCTCCATCCACGCGGGCTGGCGATGTTATTTCTGGGATTTTCTGCCGGACTCCCGTTCATGCTTGTCGCCGGGACTCTGACAGCGTGGCTCACCGTCGATGGTGTGGGCATGGCCGAGGTCGGCATGTTTGCCTGGGTCGGCATCATGTACTCGGTCAAATTTGTCTGGGCGCCTGTGATCGACCGCATGCGGTTGCCATTGCTGGATCGATGGCTCGGCCGTCGCCGCAGCTGGATGTTGGTGGCGCAGATCGGAGTTGGCCTGGCGTTGATGGGCCTGGCCTATAGCGAACCCGCTACAGACCTTGGCCGTTTCGCGTGGCTTGCAGTGCTGGTTTCATTCGCGTCCGCAACCCAGGATATCGTCATTGATGCGTATCGCATCGAGGCGGTTGAGATGAAAGTACAGGGCGCGATGGCGGCCAGTTATCAGCTCGGTTACCGTATCGCCTTGCTCATTGCTGGTGCTGGCGTCCTTTACATGGCGCAGTTTGCGTCATGGCAGATCGCCTATCAAACGATGGCGTTATTAATGAGTGTCGGGATCATAACCGTATTGCTAATCGATGAACCGGAATCATCCGGCAGTGGCGTATCCGACGGCGGCACTCCACTCAAGCAGTCGCAGCCATTGTCTGTGTGGTTTGCCGATGCTGTGATCGGACCGTTCGCCGAATTTTTCAGCCGCAACGGGCGCTGGGCATTCGTATTGCTGGCTTTTATCGGCCTGTACCGCGTCAGTGACATGGTGCTTGGCGTCATGGCTAATCCGTTTTATATCGACATCGGGTTCTCACTTGCCGAAATTGCCACGGTAACCAAGGTGTTTGGATTCGGTGTAACGATAGCCGGCGCGGCAATCGGGGGAGTTGCTGTAGCCCGCTATGGGGTTGCGGGTCCACTTGTAATCGGAGCCATACTACTCGCAGTTACTAACCTGTTTTTTGCCGGGTTGGCGATTTACGGAAAGGCCATATGGTTTCTGTTTATCACCATCGGTGCCGACAACCTTGCTGCAGGGCTTACCGGCACTGTATTTATCGCCTACTTGTCCGGCCTGACCAACGTCGCTTACACGGCGACGCAGTACGCACTGTTTTCGTCGTTAATGACTTTGCCCGGCAAAATCATCGCCGGATTCTCCGGCCAAATCGTTGAAGCAGTCGACTGGTTCGTCTTTTTTATATATGCCTCGGCCATGGGTCTTCCGGCCATTTTGTTGGCATTTATCGTGACGCGGCACGATCAACAATCGGGCGGCTGAGCTTCGGGGAATTGCGCGGCAGCTCTATTCGTAACGATCGAGAAAGTCGAGTGGGTCCCGCCATTCCGGCAAAGGGTGGGTGTCCATCTGCTGCAGGTCTTCGAGATTAACATCGACTGATCCGGACCAGTCTTCGGGCGCCTCGGCAGGTTCCGCGCTCAATTCAAGCCACCCATCGAGCTCCACTTCTTCGATGGTGCCATCGAAGTGCTGAAGTTCTATCGTGGCATCATCCTCGTCGACGGCAACCACCTCAAACAGGTTGCCATTTAATCGGCGATACCAATTCCCAATTTCCGGGATAACTACCCCATTTCTGGGTACCTATTTCAGCATCAGTTGCGAGGATCGTCGTCGCGCGTGCGCAGCCTCATTTATACTCCTTTTCACCAGCCTTGGGTATATCCAACATGCGTTGGTATACCTGCTCAAAAACATCGTGCCCCAGCGCCTCTCCCCGGGCCTCGAACCGCGTTGTCGATCGCTTAGGGTGGGGGGTCGTAATCGGGGCCAGCAGCGGATTGTTGTCGACCACTGCTGTGATCTGTTCAGCGTAGTCCGGCCAGTCGGTGACGGTGTGAAACCGGCCACCTGGCTCCAGGGACGTTGCCACCAGCGCCACGAATTCCGGCTGGACCAGCCGCCGCTTTCGGTGCCGCTTTTTCGGCCAGGGGTCAGGGTAGAAAAGATTGATCGACCGCAGGCTGCCATTGGGAATTTGATCCCGAATGACATCGACGGCATCGTGTTGGATCAGACGCAGGTTCTCCACGCCCTGCCGGTTGGCCTCGAGCAGACAATGCCCAATGCCCGGATCGTGGACCTCGATTCCCAGGTAATCCAGGTCGGGATTCTGCCGGGCCTGCGTGAGGAGCGCGTCACCGTTGCCAAAGCCGATCTCCAGAATGCACGGTGCATCGCGGCCGAACAGGTCTTGCAGATCGAGTGGGGCCGGCGCATAGGCGACCCCATACTTCGGCCAGAGGTCGCTAAGGGCGCGCCGCTGCGCTTCTGTCATCCTGCCCCGACGGCGCACGAAGCTGCGAATCGCAGGCGATCCCTGCGAACCGCTCGGATTTTTCGTCGCCCGAACGGCTTGTTGCTTGTCTAAAGTTCCGCTCATTACTCAATATAAACCTATTTGGCGTGGGCGAATTTGGAAGTTGTTATAGTTTGCTCCCAATTGAATTGAGAGATCGAAATGCAAGAAGAGGCGATCGACGAGATCTTGCGGTTTTGGTTTGACGATATCGATAATTCTCGTTGGTTTGTTAAAGATCCTGATTTCGATCGGGAAATTGAGCAGCGTTTTGGAAATCTCCTGGAGCAGGCCACGAATAATCAGTTGGACGAATGGTCTGATGCGCCACGTGGCTGCCTGGCACTTGTCGTGTTACTCGACCAGTTTTCGAGAAACATATATCGCGGTACACCTCGCGCATTCGAGGCGGACCCAAAGGCACTCCAGTTCACATTGCGAGGCATCGAGGCTCAATTCGATGAGGAACTTTCACTGGAGCAGCGATCCGTATTCTATATGCCAATGCGGCATGCCGAGAATTTGGAGATTCAGAAACTCGGGCTGGCAAAAACCAGAGAGATGAATAACCAAGGGTACGGCACCGACAAATATGCCCTGAACCACTTGGCGATAATTGAAAAGTTCGGGCGATTTCCGCACCGGAATATCGTCCTGGGCCGCCACAATACTCCCGATGAGGAGGAATATCTCAAAGACAACAAAGCTGGTTTTTGAATCGACGGCTGATTGTCGCAAATCTATACCACTTTGAGATCGGACCTTCTAACTGATCGCTTTTTCGGGGCCGTTAGAGGTACGTCAACAAAAAACACCATATCAATTCGCCGGATGGCTCTCTATAATGCGTGCCGTTTTCGTCCTCACCTTCGCATCCATGTCGAGCCCCACACATCTCAGAAATATCGCCATCATCGCGCATGTCGATCATGGCAAGACCACACTGGTGGACCAGCTGCTGCAACAGTCGGGTACCCTGGGACCGCGTGCGACTGTGCCCGACCGGGTAATGGATTCGAATGAGCTTGAACGCGAACGCGGTATTACGATTCTGGCCAAGAATACTGCGATTCGGTGGAACGATTACCGGATTAACATCGTCGATACACCGGGACACGCGGATTTCGGTGGCGAAGTGGAGCGTGTCTTATCCATGGTCGATAGCGTCCTGCTACTTGTCGACGCTGTAGAGGGACCGATGCCACAAACGCGCTTTGTCACCCAAAAGGCATTTGCCGGCGGCCTCAAGCCCGTTGTGATCATCAACAAGATCGACCGTGATGGAGCGCGGCCAGACTGGGTGCTGAATCAAACATTCGATCTGTTCGATCGCCTGGGCGCAACCGACGAACAGCTCGACTTCCCGGTCATTTATGCATCCGCTCTCCAGGGCTACGCGTCACTGGACTCAGCGGACCGTCAGGGAAACATGACCCCCTTGTTTCGGGCGATTATCGAACACGTACCTCCGCCGCAGGTAAACGGCGACGGACCGCTGCAACTTCAGGTTTCCAGCCTCGACCATGACGCTTACGTGGGCGTCCTGGGCATTGGGCGGGTGCAGCGGGGCAGCATTCAAAGCAACTCCCCTGTGTGCGTGGCGGCTCCAGACGGGGCGGTTCGAAAAGCTCGCATTCTTGAGCTGTACGGCTTCCATGGCCTCGAACGCAAACAAATTCCGCGTGCGGACGCCGGCGACATCATAGTCTTTAGCGGTATCGACCAACTCAATATCTCCGACACCGTGTGTGCCGTAGATCATCCTGATCCGCTCCCCGCACTGTCGGTTGACGAGCCGACCATTAGCATGACGTTCCAGGTCAACAAATCACCGTTTGCCGGACAGGACGGCAAATTTCTTACCAGTCGGCAGATCGGGGAGCGGCTTGACCGGGAACTCAAACACAATGTGGCGTTGCACGTTGCGGAAACCGATGACCCTGACAAGTTTCGCGTGTCCGGTCGCGGCGAACTGCATTTGTCGGTACTCATCGAAACCATGCGCCGGGAAGGCTATGAACTGGCGGTGTCGAGACCGGAGGTCATTGTTCACGAAAAGGATGGTATCCGACTGGAGCCGTGGGAGATTCTTACCGTTGACTTTGAGGAGGCTTACCAGGGTGCTGTCATGACCCGCCTCGCGGACCGCAAGGGTGAGCTGCGTAGCGTGAACCCGGACGGTAAAGGGCGCGTACGCCTTGAATACCGTATTCCGACGCGCGGGTTGATCGGTTTCCGAACCGAATATCTAACCGCAACGTCGGGGACAGGACTGATCTACCATCTTTTCAACGGCTATGATCGACAGGTCCCGGGGGAACTCGGCCAACGCAACAACGGCGTGTTGATTTCAATGGTCGCCGGTAAGGCACTGGCCTATGCACTATACAATCTTCAGCAACGTGGGCGCCTGTTTGTCGCTCACGGTGCCGCAATTTATGAAGGCATGATTGTGGGTATCCACAGCCGTGGCAACGATCTGGTTGTGAACCCGACAAAAGCGAAGCAGTTGACGAACATCCGCGCAGCTGGAAGTGACGAGAATATCGTGCTTACGCCAGCGGTCCATTTTTCCCTGGAGCAAGCGCTGGAGTTTATCGATGACGATGAACTACTTGAGGTAACGCCAGCGACTATGCGGTTACGAAAAAAACTATTGAAAGAGTCCGAACGCAAACGCGCATCCAGAAAACCGGCTTAGTCATAACTGCCGCCACGATTCGTCTACCGTGAGACCGTGACTCCCGTAAC
>JAUWKW010000109.1 GCA_030614035.1 Chromatiales bacterium
CAGCGCATGCATTGCCTGCCATGGCCCCGCCGGTCGCGGGAATCGGCCGGCTGCCTACCCGTCCGTTGCCGGGCAGCATTCAAGCTATACAGCTAAACAGTTGCGCGCCTATGCAAACGGCACCCGGAAATCAGATTCAAATCAGGTTATGCGAAACATCGCCGTGTTACTCAGCGAAGATGAAATAAATGCGGTGTCGTCCTATATTCAGGGGCTTCGTTGAACGCCGGATAGTTTGAACCAGCGCAATTCAAGGAAACAGCTATGAGACTTCGGCATCTTTTGTTTGCCATTCTTCTGGTCGGTCTGGGCGGATGCGATACGGACACGACAGGGAGCCAGGAAGTGTCGCTGCCCGTTGGGACGAGCCCGGAGCCCGAGCCGATGGAACAGCCCGCCGACATTGCCGCCGCCGAGCAAGAGGCGATCGAAACAGTTGAAGAATCGGCGGCGTTAGAAGAGGCCGTCGAAGAAGAGGAAATCATGATCGCGGTCGTTGAGGAAGAAACGACCCCAACAGAACAGGCAGGGCAATGGCAATTTACGGAAGGCCGCCACTTCCGTAGCTTTACGGCCTCGCAGGGCACGAGCTCGGCGCCGGACAAAATCGAGGTAGCCGAAATGTTCTGGTACGGCTGTCCCCATTGCTACAATTTTGAACCCTATGTGAGGAATTGGAAGAGAACATTACCCGCGGACGTCAAGTTCGTTCAGATTCCTGTGATGTGGAATCCAACCAACCAGATTCATGCGCGCGCATTTTATACGGCACAAGCTCTCGGAAAGCTCGATGAAATTCACGCCGCGATTTTCCGAGAAATTCACATTAATAATAATCCGCTTACTACCGAGGCAGCGCTGCAGAGTTTTTTTGAAACATTCGGTGTTTCTCCCGAAGAATTTACGAAGACCTTCAGGTCATTCGGGGTAAATGGCAAGCTCAAGCGAGCGACGAATTTCACCCAACGCTATCAGGTGCGATCGGTGCCTATACTGGTCGTCAACGGCAAATACTCAACGGATGCGCCGGAAGTCGGTACTCTCCAACAGAAGCTCGAGGTCGCCAATGAACTCGTGGAACGGGAGAGGCAACGCCTGTAAGAACGGTACAAACACTCCCGAGGGTCAGGCACGGCGCGATGATGGTGCCCGGTGGTTAGCGGCCTGCTCAACGCAGGCTTCACAATTGCCCCAGCCCGAATTGCCATCCGAGTAGTGCTCCTTCTTCCAGATCGGAACACGATGCTTGACTTCGTCGATTATGAATCGGCAGGCGGCGAAGGCTGCGTCACGATGTGGCGCGCCGACGCCGACCCAGACGGCAAGCTCTCCAATAGCCAGATCGCCAACGCGGTGTATGCAGAACGCCTTGCTCGCACCATATCGCAGCACCGCTTCCGCCACGATTCGAGAACCTTCCTTGAGGGCGAGTGGCTCGTAAGCCTGATATTCCAGTTCCAGCACTTCGCGGCCTTCATTCCGGTTTCGCACCCAGCCTTCGAAGGTACTAAATCCACCGCAAGTCGGGTCACGGAGTTGCTCCCGATAATTCTCCGGCGTTAGGCACTCAGCGCTCAGTTCGAACTGATTCATCCACCCGCGACCGGAGGAATAAATACAACAAAGTCTCCATCGGCGAGTGGTGCCTGCCAGTCGCTGAATTCGTCGTTGACTGCTACCTTTAGTCGGTCCGGCTCGGGGAACGGGTAGCGTTCAGACAGCTCGGCAAAAAGCTCGGCCGGCGTGCCAGCCTCAGTGTCGAGCTCCTCACCGTCAACTCCTGCGCGTTCGCGCAAAATCGCAAAGTACTCTATTCTCAGTTTTCTCCGGGCCATCCTGTTCAAATCTCTGGTGTCGACCGGATAAGTCTAATCCATAAGCTTTGCTGAAAGGAGCAATTTCATCCCTTGTTGTCTCGCAGTCGATCGAGGTCCTCCGGGCGATCGATGTCTAACTCTGCACCGGGCACATCGACCAGGATAGAGTCTGCAAGCTGTCCGATAACTGATTTTGCTCCACGGTCACCGCGCAGCGCCTCCAGCATCGGAAAAACTTCACGCGGGAAAATCGCCGGCGCCCCGAAGGTGGCTCCAAATCGACTGGCGACGACCCGGTCGGGATGGCCGGCCCAGACCGAAACCAACTGAGCGAGTTCGGCAGCAGATAGCTTGGGCTGATCGCACAACATCAATAACACTGCTTTCGAATCATCGGGAACGACGGCTATTCCAGTTGTGATCGACGAGGCCAACCCGTCACGCCAAGCCTTATTGTGCACAATCTGTACCGGTTCGCCCCGGAGTATCTTGCCAACCGACTCCCGCTCAGCACCGGTAACCACAAATACCCCCAGCGGACAAACTGGCAAGCATTTTTCAACTGCATGCTGCAGAAGCGAACGTCCGTCGAAAGTCACGAGCTGCTTGGGTTGCCCAAGGCGGTTCGATGCACCCGCCGCCAACACCACCCCAGCCAGCTCCTTGGGCCCCAAATCAGTATTTAATGACATCTGTTTGTCCAATGCAGCCTGTCCCCTTGGACTTGTCCAGACCGGTCGACCGGCCAGAAGTTTAACCCGGGTCAGCAGTGAGCGGTCTGCCCCAGTAGTGCCGCGGATGGCGCCACTGTTCCTGCTTTACCGGGACCGCAGTCATGGTACAGTCAGACGTTCAGGCTAGAGCCCGGTGGGGGCGTCGGTGAGTGCGGCAGACGAGATTTGCCGACGCAAGTTGCCGAAGAGGCTGTAAATGCAAATTTCGAAAAAAGAGCAGGACGATATTCGTGACCAGCTGCTCGCCGAAAAAGCGGAATTGAACAAGCGGGTCAGCAGCATTCACCTACATGCCAAAAATCCGCTGGATGCAGATTCTGCTGAACAAGCCGCACAGATTGGTAATCTCGCCGTGGTGTCCGCATTGGAGTCTGAAGCGGTCACAGAACTTTCGCATATCAATGCGGCGCTGCAACGGCTCGAATCGGGTGACTATGGAATTTGCGCCAGCTGCGGGGAACCAATCAGCATCGGACGATTAATGGCGCGGCCCGCATCAACCGAGTGCCTCGACTGCGCTGAACTCGATAACCCGGGTTAGCTGGCAAATAAATTTTCGGGATCTCTGAACGCCTTGAACTCGAGGACATTGCCGCTTGGGTCTGCAATAAAAAGCGTCGCCTGTTCCCCTGTTTCCCCGACAAACCTGATTCCTGGCTCGATGACAAAGTGGGTCTGCCGCTGTCGCAGGCGTTTCGCCAGTAGCTGCCACTCGGTCATTGACAGAACTACCCCGAAATGGGGCACAGGAACGTCTTCGCCGTCCACCAGGTTGGTCAGGTGCCGGCCAGCGTCAGCTGAAGAGTCCAGATGGCATACAAGCTGATGACCATAGAAATTGAAATCCACCCAGTCGTCGGAACACCGCCCCTCCTGGCATCCGAGCAATTCACCGTAGAATGACCGTGACGCGTGGAGGTCGTGTACAACAATGGCGGCGTGGAAAGCTTGTAATTCCATCTAGCGATCCTCCGGCTTCCGGTAAGGATCCCAGGCAACAGGCTCGGAATCCAGGTACTGGACTAACTCCGCAATGAATGTTTCGACATCGATAGTGGTTTCGCTCGCCCCGCGCAGGTGCAAGCGCGGCGCAACCTCAATCACCCCTTCGAACTCCCAATTACCGCCGGATGACTCCACAGTATTCAATCGCGTCGCCAAGCCCGTGAGATCGACTCTCAATGAGGTACGCTTGGTGGCAAGTTCTACCCAGCTTTCATAGCGGTATTGGGCCTCGATCGAGCGGCCCTGCAGCCAAACGAGGCGATTGCAGTCGGTCTCATTGTGAACTGCAAATGGATGAACCGCTCTGTTCCAGCACTGGAGGTAGCGCCGCACGGTTCTATTCGGGAAATCAGCAGGTATTCGGATGATTGCAATATCGTGTGCGTTGATTTCATCAATCCTTACCTGCCCGCTCTGCAGGTATTCCTGACTCTGCTCAAAATGACGGTACTCGTCCCTCCAGTAGCGATGCTGCCCGGGCAGATCATCCAGTAGGCACGGTAGAAGACTGAGCATATTGCGATAAAGCTCCGACACTTTTTCGCAGGCTGTGGCCTCGAATATGCTGGCCGGCAGGGGGGACAGGCCGGCGTCGGCATACGCTGCGAGTACAAACGACAGCTGCGCGGCATCGGCCGAAGTGCATGTCCCAAAGTCTCCCGCCCTTGCCGTGTCAATCAGTAATTGACGGTGATTCAGCGCGATATCGGGAGCAACCAGCGCGAACATGCTCAAGAGCCCGTCTTCATCAAAATGACCGTTGGAAATGATCTCCACCTGCTGATGCAGGTCAGGGCATTCAAGGTACGCAAACGCTATCTCGGTCGAAGTATCGCGCCGCAATTCAGCCGGCGTCGCATTCCACGGCCAGTGCGACAGCGTAAGAACTGTAGCGGACTGTGCCCTTCCGTCGACAATGATATTGGGTTGGTCACCAAGGTGACCAAACGGAACATAACGTGCTGGATTCGGGAGTGCCGTGCACATACGGTGATCGTGTCTTTTTGGTCAACCAGATGGGCTGAATAGAAAACGTCGCGATGAATGATTGAGTATCAGTCGCGAGATCGCGAATTGATTAGCGACCTTGATCCATCTGCTTTTGCCTGCTCGAAGATTCGGGCCATGAATTGAAGCGTTCGCAACCGGCCGCACTCACGTCTTATTGACGAATCGTCCGCCTATCCAGGCTAGCACTGAGATCCCTACAACCCAGATCAAAAGATATTGCGGTGCCGCAATATATTCCGCGCCAGGGGCAACTTCGGCAGGGAAAATTGCTCTGGACAAATACCAAACGATGCCAATTGCAGCGGGAATTATTGTTGGTGTAATGGCAATCATCCTGGCTCTATCGCCCGTAGCTTTTCGGAGCAACAACCAACTGGCCAATCCGCCAAGCAGCATCGGTATCGCGTTAATGACAAACAGGTAGCCGTAGGTTGCCGCATAAGCATCAAAAACCCCGTTCTGTGTGGCCAGCATGACGGCCACCATAGTCACCGCCGGTAAAGACAACATTCCGATCAAATTGAGTTTTCCGTGCCGGGTCATCGTTAGTGCCTTTTTATTTATTGAAATTCTGCGCTGAGCGATTGCGCAATCATACCATCTCGGGCGCGCGACAGAATGCTATGGCTCGAGCCGCTTGTAGTACTTCCATTCAAATCGCGGTGTGCAGATGCAGAGAAAGCTAAGGTCTTGGTCGCCGAAGTTTGTAATTCTCTGCCGAACCCCCGGGGGTATAGTTACTACATCGCCAACACTGACACCCGTTGGCGGTTCATCGCCAACCTCCACCCGCGCTGTCCCGCTGGTAATCACGTAACGCTCGGTAATGCCGTCTAGGTAATGCCACGCTGTCGTAATGCCCGGTGAGACACGCGCCTCGGCAATTGATAGGTCAGCTTCCTCCGGTACGTTCGAAAGCTCCCTGATATAGCACCGCTCGTCGCTTTGGTACTTCGCGCCCGCATCGGCTTTCCTGATCGTTCCCTTGAACTTGCGCCGACCGGCCATCCGTCTCGGCTACTCCAGTCGCCCCGCCAACCACGCCGCGACAGCCTCGATGAACTCCTCGGGGCATTCTTCCTGGGGCACGTGCCCTCAATTCGGCAACACCGCGAGTCGTGAATTCGGCAATTCAGTATCGAG
>JAUWKW010000115.1 GCA_030614035.1 Chromatiales bacterium
CGTACTGAAACTCGACTATCTCGGCATTAGCGATGACGACATGGATACCGAGTTCTATACCGGCGGTTTGGCCGGCACGGGCAATGGCCAGCTACCGCTACACGAAATCCTGGAAATCCTGCGGAAGGTCTACTGCGGCAAAGTGGGCGCTGATTTTGCCCACATCTCCAGGGCCAGGGAGCGCCTCTGGATACGCCAGCGAATGGAAAAAGGCATTTTGTCGGAGCAGTTCAGTCGTGACGAGCGCCGCATCATCCTCGAACACGTCACTGCCGCAGAGGGCATCGAGCGTTTCCTTCATACCAAGTACGTGGGACAGAAACGGTTTTCATTAGAGGGCGGCGAAAGCATGATCCCGATGCTCGACGACCTGATCCAGCAAGGTGGTATCACAGGAATCCAGGAAATCGTGATCGGTATGGCACATCGTGGCCGGATTAACGTGCTGGTCAATGTATTGGGAAAATCACCGGATGATCTTTTTTCAGAGTTTGAAGGTTCTTATAGCCCGAAGAAAGACGACGGGTCGGGCGACGTTAAGTATCACAAGGGGTTTTCCGCTGACGTCCGCACACCCGCGGAAAATGTTCATGTAACGCTGGCATTCAATCCGTCCCATCTGGAAATCGTGAATCCGGTCGTAGAGGGTTCGGTGCGTGCCCGCCAGGAACGGCGCAGCGATGAAAGCGGCGATGAGATACTGCCGGTACTGATCCACGGGGATGCCGCGTTTGCGGGACAAGGCGTTGTAGCTGAGACCTTGCAGATGTCCCGCACGCGGGGATTCTCCACCGGTGGAACGATTCACATTGTCTGCAACAATCAGATTGGTTTCACCATCAGTGATCCACGGGATGCCCGTTCGACACCCTACGCAAGTGACGTTGCCAAGATGCTGGAGGCGCCGGTATTTCATGTCAACGGTGATGACCCGGAAGCTGCCGTTCTCGTGACTCGCATGGCGCTAGCCTATCGGCAGACATTCAACAAAGACGTCGTGATCGATCTCGTCTGTTACCGGCGCCACGGTCACAACGAAGCCGACGAGCCCGCGGTGACCCAGCCCAGGATGTACTACGTCATCAAGCAGCATCCAACACTTCGCCAGCTTTACACGGAGCGTCTGGTGGCCGAGGGAGTAATCGATGCCACCGATCCCGAACGCATGGTAGAAACCTACCGTGAACGTCTCGAAGCGGGACATCCATTGCCCGAAACCGCGATTGGCATGATTGGGAACGAATTTACTGTCGACTGGAGCCGCTTCGAGAACGCAAGCTGGGATACGCCGGTCGACACCGCAATCAGTACAAGTGACCGCACGGATATAGCACTTGCAATCACACGAATCCCTCAAGAGATGACCCTGCACCCTCGGGTAGCGCGCATCATGAGTGACCGCCAGGATATGGCGGCGGAAAAAATTCCAATGGACTGGGGTTTTGCCGAGATGATGGCTTACGGGGCCTTGCTGAAAGATGGTTGCCGGGTTCGCCTTACGGGTCAGGACAGCCGGCGTGGCACATTTTTTCACCGGCATGCAGCACTTACCGATCAAGGGACCGGTCGCGATTATTACCCGTTGGATGATATCGATAATCGGCGCGGATCATTCACCGTCACGGATTCGCTGCTGTCAGAGGAAGCGGTGCTCGGCTTCGAATACGGCTACAGCACGACAGATCCGGACACGCTGGTGATCTGGGAAGCCCAGTTTGGCGATTTCTGCAATGGAGCCCAGGTGGTCATCGACCAGTTCATCAGTTCCGGCGAAACCAAGTGGGGCCGCTTGAGCGGATTAACGTTGTTTCTGCCGCACGGTCAGGAAGGGCAGGGCCCCGAACATTCGTCTGCGCGCCTGGAGCGATTTCTTCAGCTGTCTGCCGAACACAACCAACAGATCTGCATTCCGTCGACACCGGCGCAGATTTTTCACTTGCTCAGACGGCAGATGTTGCGGAAACTGCGGACGCCCCTCATCATCATGACTCCAAAGAGTCTGTTACGACATCGGCTGGCAAGTTCACCGCTCAGCGCGCTGACCGACGGGCAATTCGAGATGGTCATCCCGGAAGTCGACGATCTTTCGCCGGACGCGGTCGATCGGTTGATTTTTTGCAGCGGCAAAGTGTATTACGACTTGCTCGAAGCGCGGCGAACCGGGAATGTCCGGAACGTGGCGATCGTGAGGCTGGAGCAGCTTTACCCGTTTCCGCGTGCTGCGTATGCTCAAGCGCTGTCTGAATACCCGCATGCACTGGATGTAGTGTGGTGTCAGGAAGAACCACAGAATCAGGGGGCCTGGTACCAGATTCGGCATAAATTGCAGGAGCCGTTGACGAAACAGGCCCTGTCCTATGCCGGCCGGGCCAGCGCAGCAGCGCCGGCAGCGGGTATATTCCAGGTACACATGCAAGAGCAACAAACATTGGTGGCCCAGGCGCTTGATGCGTAATTAACATGGATATAGAAATCAAGGTTCCGCAGCTTCCCGAATCAGTGACTGATGCAACACTGGTGGCGTGGCGCAAACAGGCCGGCGATAGCGTGCAGCGAGATGAGACGCTGGCAGATCTCGAGACCGACAAAGTGGTGCTTGAGGTACCAGCGCCGGCCGACGGCGTCATGACCGAAATTCTCGTGCAGGACGGTGCTACCGTCGCCAGTGGAGATCTACTGGCGAAGCTCGAATCCGCCTCGCCGGCAAGCGATGGAAACGGCTCGACGAAAGCACCCTCACGAAAAGCAGAAACGGTTGAATCGCCGCTTGTGGTCGAGCCCATTGAAACGAATTCACCACTTGATTCGACCGACGCGATCAAGTTAAGCCCGGCCGTTCGGCGCATGGTCGAGGAGCACGATATCGATCCCAAACAACTGCGCGGAACAGGACGCCGGGGAAGGATATTGAAAACCGACGTTCAGGCATTTCTGCAAAGCCAGCCGGATACGTTCGGCGATACGATGGCGATAACTCTGCCATCTGAAGCGGTGGAACCTGAGCTGAGCGAACGCCAGGATCAGCGTGTGCCGATGTCCAGGCTGCGGGCCCGAATTGCCACGCGCATGGTGGAGGCGCAACAGTCAGCCGCCATGCTGACAACCTTCAACGAAGTGGATCTGACCGAAGTTATCGCCCTGCGCAGGCGCTACAAGGAATCGTTTGAAGCATCGCACGGTGTGAGTCTTGGATTTATGTCGTTCTTCATCAAGGCAAGTATTGAAAGCTTGACAAAGTTTCCCGTTGTCAACGCTTCGGTGGAAGACAACGATATTGTTTACCACGATTATTTTGATATTGGCATTGCGGTTTCGTCCGAGCGTGGACTGCTCGTTCCGGTTATTCGCAACGCGGATCGACTGAATTTTGCCGGTATCGAATCGGCGATAGATCGCTACGGGCAGAAGGCGCGTGATGGTTCAATCACGATGGATGATCTTACCGGCGGTACATTTACGATTACCAACGGCGGTGTATTCGGGTCAATGCTGTCAACGCCAATTTTGAATCCGCCCCAGAGCGGGATACTCGGCATGCATAAAATTCAGGATCGGCCGGTAGTGATCGACGGGGCAGTGGTTCCCCGCCCGATGATGTATCTGGCTCTAACGTACGATCATCGCATCGTAGACGGACGCGAGGCCGTTCAGTTCCTGGTCTCCCTGAAAGAGTCTCTGGAAGACCCAAGCCGATTGCTGCTGCAGGTCTGATCATCATCAGAAATAAAGCTGGCGAGTAGCTCCCGGTTGGCCACGCCCGGTCCTGCCAGGGCAAGAAAGGACTAACAAATGGACAATAAATTCGATGTCGTCGTCATCGGTGGTGGGCCTGCCGGGTATGTCGCCGCGATTCGTTCGGCACAGAACGGATTGAGTACCGCCTGCATCGATGCCTGGGAAAATCCGGGCGGTCCGCCAGCTTTCGGGGGCACCTGCCTGAACGCTGGGTGTATTCCATCCAAAGCGCTGCTCGAATCATCGGAACTCTATCACCGCGCCTGCAACGAGCTGGGTAATCACGGCATTAAAATCGCGGACGTGTCATTGGATCTGGACGCGATGCAGGAACGCAAGATCAATATCGTTCAGCAACTGACCGACGGCATCCATTCGCTGTTCGAGGCCAACGGGGTCCGAGGATTGCATGGGCGAGGGCAGTTATTGCCGAATAACCAGGTTCAGTTCACCTCGCATGGCGGTGACACGGAATTGATCGAGGGCCAGAACATCATCCTGGCCACCGGGTCCACGCCAATCGAACTGCCGAGCATACCGTTTGACGGTAAGCAGATCGTCGATTCATGGGGCGCGCTGGAATTCGACAAAGTGCCGCAGCGATTGGGGGTAATCGGTGCCGGCGTTATCGGACTGGAGTTAGGTAGCGTCTGGAATCGATTAGGTTCCAGCGTCGCGATCGTAGAAGCATTGGACCAATTTTTGCCGATGGTCGACGGGCAAATTGCCCGCGAAGCCCAACGCCAATTCAAAAGACAGGGACTGGATATCCGACTGGGCGCTATGGTGCGAGGCATGGCCACCGACACATCGGGGCTGCTGTTGCAATACGACGATCAGCAGGGCAGCCATGAAATTGCGGTCGACAAAGTCGTGGTCGCCGTCGGTCGACGTCCGTACACCGACGGCTTGCTTGACCCGTTGGCGGGCATAGAACTGGACGATCGTGGTTTCATCGTCGTCGATGAAAGCTGTCGCAGCTCGGTGCCAAATGTTTACGCCGTTGGCGACGTGGTCCGCGGTCCGATGTTGGCACACAAAGGGTCCGAAGAAGGCATCATGGTGGCTGACCTCATCGCGGGCGAACTTGCCGAAGTCAACTACGACGTCGTGCCGTCAGTGATCTACACGGCTCCGGAAATTGCCTGGGTCGGCAAGACCGAGGAGGAACTGCAATCGGCCGGGGTCAGCTTCAAGTCCGGCGCTTTCAGTTTTGCGGCCAGCGGCCGGGCGATGGCCATGGACCAGGCGGCCGGGATGACAAAAATTCTGGCGTCCCGCGAAACGGACCGGATTCTGGGCGTGCATATCGTCGGACCGATGGCGGGCGAACTGATTGGTGAGGCGGTGCTCGCCATGGAATTCCAGGCCAGTACCGAGGACCTGCAACGCACCATACACGGCCATCCAACCCTGACAGAGGCGGTGCACGAGGCCGCGCTGGCAGTTGCCCGACGCGCAATTCACGCGATAAACCGCTGAACAAAGGCCTGCGCCTGCGGGCTAGGTGATCTCGTTGATTGCCGGTATTATGGCGGGGTTGTTGTTGTCGAGGGTGCCGGCATGAGATTCGTCTTTGCGCTGCTGGCCGCCGGGTTGCTGTGCGCGCAAGCCGCGGCTGATGAATTTGACCTTAGTTTCAATAGCGATGCGCTGCGCGTTAGCTATCTTCGCGATTTGAGAAACAGCAAGCTGGGCCTGGATGGCGGCTGGCTCTACAACAGCGATAACGGCAGTGCGGTGCATGTCGGTCTAGCCCTGTCAGGGTTTGCCAGTGAAGGTGCCAACCCGGTCCGCGCAGGCTTGGGTGGCCGTGTGGTGTACGTTGATGGCGACCTTTCCGATCAAAGCGGTTTTGGCCTGGGTGTGGGCGGGTATCT
>JAUWKW010000270.1 GCA_030614035.1 Chromatiales bacterium
GAATTCCAGTGCCGATTCCATTGGGAAAATCGTTCACTGGCCTTTTGGGACAACCGTTGCACACAACACTATGCGGTCAACGACTATCGCAGTAAGCGGCAAATGCATCGAGTTACGATCTGCGGCGAACGGCCGCACTGATTAACTGCACTTACCGCGGCGATAGTGAACGAGTCAGAATCATACACGTTGACGATCAGTTGCCCCGACACGGTCGGGATCGTTGCCGAGGTTGCGGGTTACCTGCGTGACCTGCAGTTTTTCATCGAGGAATCGTCGCATTACGGGGACCAGGAAACCGGCCGCTTTTTCATGCGCACCCGTTTCGTTCCGCAGTCTGGTCAGTACGATGCCGACGAGTACTCTTCGGGCTTTCGGATCATCGCGGAACGATTCGATATGGAATGGACCGTCTACGATGCGTCTATTCTGCCTAGAGTTCTAATAATGGTCTCGAAATTCGACCATTGTCTGAACGACCTGTTATATCGATACCGTGCCGGCGGTTTACGGATTGCTATACCGGCAATCGTTTCGAATCATGCCGACCTTGCCGAATTGGCTGAATGGCACGGCATTCCTTACTATCACATTCCAGTAACACAGCAAACACGCGAAAAAGCGGAACAACAATTACTGGAGATTTTCACCGATACGCAGACCGAATTAGTCGTACTAGCCCGTTACATGCAAATCCTGTCAAATCAGCTCTGTACAAAACTGGCCGGGCGAGTCATCAACATTCACCACTCATTCCTTCCCGGCTTCAAAGGCGCTAGACCTTATCAACAGGCGCATGAACGCGGGGTCAAATTGATTGGCGCAACAGCACATTACGTGACTCCGGACCTGGATGAGGGACCGATCATCGAACAGACGGTGGAGCGCGTCGACCATACCCATTCCACCGAGGACATGGTTGCTATTGGCCGTGACGTCGAAGCAATCACCTTGGCGCGCGCCGTGCGGTTTCACACAGAGCACCGGGTATTCCTGAATGGGAAAAGGACGGTCGTGTTCCGGCGTTGACCGACTGCGCGAGCAGAATATTCTCAGGCAGTCTTGCGCCCCTGTATGACCGGCCGAAGAAATTCAGCCGCCTGCGCCAACACCTGCTCCGTCGTCTCCCAGCCGATGCAAGCATCAGTCACGGATACACCGTATTCCAGGGCAGACGGATCGCCGTTGACGGGCTGCTTGCCCTCCCGCAAATTGCTCTCCAGCATAAAGCCATAGATCGAACGATTACCGTTGATGATCTGTTCGAAGCAGTCGCGTGCGACCAGAGGCTGCAACGCCGGATCCTTGTTCGAGTTGCCATGGCTACAATCGATGACGATGCGTTGCGGAAGCTCGGCTTCCCGCAGGGCCTTTTCACATAGCGCTACGCTCACAGAGTCGTAGTTCGGCCTCCCACCACCACCACGCAATACGACGTGGCCGTAACGGTTACCGCCGGTTTGAAAACCGGCGCTGCGGCCGTCCTGATTGATCCCTAGAAAATGATGCGGCTGCTGTGCCGACTCCAGTGCATTCACCGCCACATCCAACGACCCGTCAGTGCCGTTTTTGAAGCCTACCGGGGTGGAAAGGCCACTCGCCATTTCACGGTGGGTCTGCGACTCGGTGGTTCGTGCTCCGATCGCCGTCCAGGTGACCAGATCACCCAGATACTGCGGCATGATTGGGTCCAGCGCTTCGGTGGCGGTCGGCAAACCGATGTCAGTGAGATTCAACAACAATTCCCGGGCCATGTGGATTCCCTTCTCGACCTGGAAGGAATCGTTCATGTCAGGGTCATTGATCAACCCTTTCCAGCCAACCGTAGTTCGGGGTTTCTCAAAGTACACCCGCATCAGTATGAAAATGACATCCCCGACCGAGTCGGCAACCGACTTAAGGCGACCGGCATACTCGAGCGCAGCAGAAGTATCATGGATTGAGCACGGGCCGACCACCGCAAACAAGCGGGGATCGCGGCGGTCGAGGATATTCTGTAAGGTCTGCCGGCTTTCGATGATCATTCGCTCGGCATCCGGGCTCACCGGCAAAGCCTTCTTCACCGCCTCAGGCGGCGGCAAAATGCTCTTGGCAACGACGTTTACATTGTGAATGCGGTTATCCATGCTTATTCCATCCCCTGCCCGGTCGCTACTGCAGCGCAAGAGCTCCCCGCGGGGCCGCATAGGATAGCAGTTTTCCACGCCTTTTGGCCTCGCCGGTGCGACAGCTACGCTGGCAGCAATGGCAGTGGCAGGTCCCCAGCCGCAAATTTGCGTCGTGTCTGGAACCAAGCTGTCGTAGAATTTCCGCTCGCGATCAGTTTTAGAACAAGAGCAAGGAAACACCATTGGTTCGCAGGAAAAATCTCCGACGGCGCGAAAAACTGGGCAAATATCGAATTGAGCGCCGCTTATCCACCGGGCCACGCGCAACGGTCTATCAAGCCTATGACACGATCCATGGAATTCGGGTCGCGCTGAAAATTCCCTGGCCGGAACTCATGGATGATGAGTTTCTCGACGAGTTTCGCCGTGAGGCGCGATTGTCCGTGCGGATGGAGCACCCCAACGTATTGCCAGTTCACAATGCCAGCTTTATCGGCGACTTATTCGTCATTGCAATGCCGCTGGGGCTGGTAACGCGCGGCGACCGTATGTGGCTTAGTATGTCCACGGCCCTGGCCGTGGTCTACACGAGACAAGCGCTTGCCGCAGTCGCACACGCGCACAG
>JAUWKW010000268.1 GCA_030614035.1 Chromatiales bacterium
GGAAGTGAATCTTGATCACGGGGATCCGGATGCCGCCTTCGCCGCCAGCGACCATGTTCGCGAAGACGAGTACATCACGCACCCAAGCCACAATTGCTACGCCGAATATCATGTTGCCGTCGCTGATTTCACGCGCCCGGAAAAACTGGTTGTCTGGACTCCGACCCAATCGGCGCTGTTGTTCCAGAAGAGTCTGGCCGCCGGGTTTGGGCTCAGTCAAAGTGATGTGCGGCTGTTGACGCTGAACTCAGGCGGGGGGTTTACCGGCCGCACCGCAACGCGGCCGCATCATTTCCTGGCGGCACTGTTGTCGCGGAAAGCTGGCCGGCCGGTCCGAATCCGCGCTGCCGGCGACGAAGAGTTCATCATGTGCCGGGCGGGCGGCAAAGTCCTCTACAGAATACGCTCCGGCAGCAGCAAGGAAGGCAAGCTGACGGTTCTGGAAGCCGACCTGCTGTTCGATACCGGTGCCTATATTGAATCGCAGATGATCATTACGACGCTAACGTCAAATTATCTGCATGCGCTGTATCCGATCGAAGCCGCGAGGTATCGAGGCCGGCTGATTCATACGAATAATATTCCTTACTATTTTCATCATGGTGGCGGGATTGCTCAGCTGCAATTTGGTTTGGGCCAGCACATGGATGCGGTCGCGCGCGATCTCGGACTCGACCCGATTGAGTTCAATCTGATGAATGCGGTGGAAAAAGGTCACACGACGCTGCATGGCACGCACTATGCGAGTTGTGGCCTGAAAGAATGCATCGAGAAGACCGCAAAGAAAACCAACTGGAAAAAGAAATACGGCAAGCTGCCAAAACTGAAGGGCATCGGAATCGGCATTGGCGCTATGGCATCAGGCGCCAAGGGTATGTTCAAGCACGATACATCGGCGGCCTTCGTCAAGGTAACCGAGGACGGTAGGCTCTCGATGTTTATTGGTTTGCCGGACATGGGGCAGAGCTCGCATACCGCCATGGCGATCATCGGGGCCGAGGTACTCGGCATTACGCCGGATGATATTACGGTCGTATCTGGCGACACCGATACCGATCCGTTCGACATCGGTGCATTTACGCAGCGCGGAACGTTTAACACAGGCAATGCGGTTAAGAACGCTTGTACCGATGCCCGCGATCAGCTGGCCAAGACAGCGGCGGAGCAGCTTGGTGTTGCTGAATCAGACCTGGTGTTTCGCGACCATAAGGTGTATCCGGACGGGAAACCCGACGATGCGATCGAATTCAAGCAGGTGGTATACGACACGTTGCACAGCCGTGAAGGCCGTTCCGTTATGGGCCGCGGCTTTTATAACTCACCACTGGAGCGCGGCACGATGGCCTGGTCCTTCGGCGCGCAGATTGCCGAAGTCGAGGTCGACCCGGGCACCGGCGTCGTCAAGGTGGAAAAAGTAACGGCCGCACATGATGTCGGGCGGGCGCTGAATCCACGCATTGTCGAAGGGCAGATAGACGGGCAGGTATTCAGCGGCATGTCGCAGGTACTTTACGAGGAAATGATCATGGAAGACGGGCAGGTCATGAACCCGTCGCGGCTGGATTACAAGATGCCCCGCTCATTCGAGATGCCGGAAATCGACCATATTATCGTCGAAACCATCGATCCGAATGGGCCATTTGGCGCCAAGGAAGTTGGAGAAGGACCCATCGTCTGCTCGATGCAGGCGATTGCTAACGCAATCACCAACGCGATTGGCGAGCAAATAACAGAAATGCCGATCGCACCGTGGCGGGTGCTGCGTGTGTTGAAGAATTAGAAAACCCCGACGCCGTCGGTCACTGTTTCGAAAACTCATCCGGCTGCATGGTGTAGCCCGCCGAAAAATACCTGTCGTTCGGGAGTACGTAAATGAAAGCTGCTGTCATTGATGCATTCGGCCCGGAGTCGATGCTCGAGGTTCGTGAGGTGCCGAAGCCGGAAATTTCCGACGACGAGCTGCTCGTTGAAGTCCATGCGAGCAGCGTCAATCCGATCGACTGGAAAATCGGTGACGGCATGATGGGCGATCGCTACGGTGACGAGTTCCCGATGATCCTCGGCCTGGATGCATCGGGCGTTGTTGTCGGCGCCGGTGCGAACGTGACCGGCTTCAAGGTGGGGGATGAAGTGTTTGGACGGTCGACGGACGGTACCGGTAAATGTTACGCCGAATTTGTCGCGTTGAATCCAGGAACCGTGGTGCCAAAGCCTGAGCAGATCAGTCATGCAGAGGCGGCGGCGATGCCGCTGGCGGCGCTGACAGCGCTGAACGGTTTAAAGAACTTCGGTGCGCTCACACCGGGACAGCGCGTGCTGATCATCGGGGGGTCGGGCGGGGTCGGTACCTATGCCGTGCAGATCGCCAAAAACATCGGCGCTGAAGTAACCGCAGTCTGTAGTACCGGTAATGTCGATCTGGTCCTCGAACTGGTAGCGGATCGGGTCATCGACTATACACAACAGGACCCGCTGGAAACCGATGCGCCTTAGGACCTGATCTACGACACTGTCGGCGTGCTGAAGTATCCCGAGGCCAGGGAGAAACTGACCGACGCGGGCGTGGATCTGACGCTGGTGCCGGTCGACGGGATCGATTTCATGTACCCGGGCCAGACCGAGCGCAAACCCAGGGGTGGATATTTTCTGATATGGGCACCGACGGCACCGGATCTGGCCATACTTGCAGATTGGGTGCGCGACGGAAAACTACGATCGGTCATCGACAGCGAGTATTCCCTGGATG
>JAUWKW010000094.1 GCA_030614035.1 Chromatiales bacterium
GTTTCCGATAACGCATTGACAACCGACACGCCGACTCCGTGCAATCCCCCGGATACCTTGTAAGAGTCATCGTCAAATTTGCCGCCAGCATGCAGCACGGTCATGATCACTTCGGCAGCCGAACGCTTTTCTTCCGGGTGCTCGCCAACCGGGATCCCACGGCCGTCGTCGACGACAGTTATCGACTCGTCCGGGTGGATAGTGACCGTGATTTCGCTGCAGTACCCGGCCAGGGCTTCGTCGACCGAATTGTCGACGACCTCGAAAACCAGGTGATGGAGACCGGTGCCATCATCGGTGTCGCCGATGTACATTCCCGGCCGTTTTCGGACTGCATCTAGTCCCTTTAAGACTTTGATATTGCTGGAATCGTAGTGACTTTCGTGCATCATAAACCCGTCAAAAGACTGAACCGATCCATTATATCAAAGGAGCAAGCTCGCCATGCTCCACGTGGAACCGTTTCCCCGCCGTTCCCCAAGGCAATTCGTCCAGCTCCAGAGCCGCGACAAACAGCTGCGCCGGCACGGCTCTAAACAGCTCGAACAACCGTTCCCGATGTTCGCGATCAAGCTCCGCGGCCGGGTCATCGACCAGCAGCACCACTTCTCGCTGGTTCGCCTCGACCACAAAGTGCGTCTGTGCGATTACCAGGGCGCCAGCCAGAAGTTTTTGCTGGCCCCGGGAGACATGGTGGCGGAGTGCGTGGCCTCCAGCCTCGAAGCGTAAATCGGCCCGGTGTGGCCCAACCTGGGTGGCTTGAGTCGCACGGTCACGTTCCCAGCTGTCCGCCAGTGCATCCGGCAGCGATTGGCCAGTCTTCCATCCACGGAGATAGCTACATTTCAACTCAAATGGAAGAATATCAAAGCTTTTAGAAGATAATAGCGCGTGAAATTGATCGTTGAACGCTTCCCGCCAAGCATCGACCAGCTCACCTGCGTTGATCAGCTCCTCGTCCCAGGCCATCACGGCTTCGCGGCGATCTTGGCGTCGCAGCGCAGCATTTCGCTGCCGCAGTGCTTTTCGGTATCGGCGCCAACTATCCAGAAAACGGGGTTCCACGTGAAACACCCCCCAATCGAGGAACCGTCGGCGCTGCTCCGGCCCCCCCTGGATGAGCAAATGAATCTCCGGGTCGATCACCTGCACCGGTAGCAGGGCAGCCACATCCCCCAGTGCAGCAGTCTGCCCATCGACGTGCAAACGGCGCCCCGCTCGGGCGATTTCCGCCCCCAAGCGGTGCGTGTCCGTCCCGCTGCTGAGCTCGGCATAGACCGTCAATGCGTCCGCTTCGTATTGAATCAGTTCGCTGGCACGCCCGGCGCGAAATGAACGGCCGCGACTCAGCACAAAGATGCTTTCCAACAAGCTGGTTTTACCGGTGGCATTGACACCGGTAATCAGGTTTAAGTTAGGGTCGGGCTGAAAATCAACTGCATTCAGGCACCGGAAGTGCTCTACCCGCAACGCCGTCAAAGCCACCAGTCAGGTTCTCCGGGGCATTAGGGTCCTAGCGGGGCTTCATAACCTCATCGGCATGACAACGTATTTGCAGGATTGATCGTCGGGCTCGTGGATCAGGCAACTGCTGTTAGGGTCGACCACACCGAATTCAACATAATCACCATCGACGGCCGCCAAGGCATCCAGCAGGTAATTGACGTTAAAACCTATCTCCATCTCCTCGCCGCCATAGTCAACCTCTACCTCGTCCTCGGCTTCTTCCTGGTCTGGATTGTTAGCCTGAATCTTAAGGCTTTGGCGCCTCAACTCCAGACGAACCCCCCGAAACTTCTCATTGGAAAGAATCGCGGCACGCTGCAAACCATTCCGTAAAGCGTCGCGGCTGGCCGATAGCACGTTCCCTTCCAGTTCGGGGATGACCTTATCGTAGTCCGGAAACCGGCCGTCTATCAGTTTCGATGTGAATCGAATATTGTTGAGTTCAGCGCGTGCATGGTTACTGCCGAGCGAGATCTTTACCGTACCTTCGTCACCGAGTAGGCGTTGAAGCTCCAAGACCCCCTTGCGCGGAATAATCACCTGGTGGCTGCTGGTGTCTTGCGAATCGATCGCGATATCGCACAAGGCAAGCCGGTGTCCATCGGTAGCAACAGCGCGCAGTGTCGTACCACCGGCCTCGATCAACAAGCCGTTCAGGTAATAGCGAACGTCCTGCTGGGCCATCGAAAAGTGTGTTTTCTCCAACAGACGTCCAAGTGCGCTTTGTTCCAGCTCAATCTCGTAGTCGGCCGCTATGTCGTCGATGATTGGGAACTCTGCTGCAGGCAATGTCGAAAGAACAAACCGACTTCGGCCGGACTTGATAACCAAGCGATCACCCTCCAACGCCGCGCTCACAGTGGCCTGCTCTGGCAATGCTCGACAAATATCAAGCAGTTTTCGGCCCGGCACGGTGATATCGCCTGGTACATCGATGGTGTCGATTTCCATCGCTGCAACCAGTTCAACCTCCAAATCAGTGGCAGTAATGGTCAGCTTGCCTTCCTGGGCGGCAAGCAGGACGTTGGCAAGTACCGGCATCGTTTGACGCCGTTCGACCACACCAATAACTGCCTGCAATGGTTTGAGCAGTGAAGCCCTGGCCACGGTAAATTTCATGCCTTCACCTCTATATTAATAATCTTATATATAAGAATTATTGTTGTTATTAGGGCAGCGTCCACGTTGGATAAACTATAAATAAGTCTTTAAAATCAATCGTTTGTTGGCGTTTAAACTGTGGACGGTCCTATGCAGGGAGCCATCGGTAACAGTGGATAAGCTGTGTACAGTATGCCTTCCATTTTTCATCCACAAGTTTTTCACTGGCCTGGCTCGCAGCGATATACACCTTATTCACGCAGTCAATGTCCGCAGCAGGTTTTGGTAATCCTCGCCGACCCGCAAATCAGTTTCACGCAGTGATTTAATCCGCCGGCAGGCGTGTAGTACCGTTGTGTGATCCCGCCCCCCAAAGGCATCCCCAATTTCCGGCAGGCTATGACTGGTTAGTTCCTTTGCAAGGCTCATCGAAATTTGGCGCGGACGGGTAATTGAGCGACTACGGCTTTTGGAAAGCAGGTCAGCTACCCGAATTTTGAAGTACCCGGCGACGGTTTTTTGGATGTTTTCAATCGTCACCAGCCTTACTTGTACGGCCAGCAGGTCCCGAAGAGCATCCTTTGCGAATTCAAGTGTGATTGGCTGACCGGTGAACGCTGAATTTGCCATGACACGCCGCAGTGCTCCTTCGAGTTCGCGCACATTGGAGCGAATGCGCTGGGCAATGAAAAACGCAACTTCTTCAGGTAAATCAATATCTTCTGCAGCTGCCTTAGTCATCAATATGGCCGCGCTGGTTTCAAGCTCCGGTGGTTCGATCGCAACGGTCAGGCCCCAGCCAAATCGCGATTTTAGCCGCTCCTCGAGCCCGGATACTTCCTTCGGATAACGATCACAGGTCAGCACGATTTGCCGTTGCCCTTCCAGCAAAGCATTAAAGGTATGGAAAAATTCTTCTTGCGATTGCTGTTTGCCGGCGAAAAATTGGATGTCGTCGATCAACAGCGCATCGAGCGATCGGTAGGCTCGTTTAAAGTCACTAATGGTATTGTGCTGGAGGGCTTTGACCATATCTCCAACGAAGCGCTCCGAGTGCACATAGGCTACCTTCGCATTGGGCTGGCTTTCGAGAATCAGGTTACCGATGCTGTGCATTAAGTGGGTCTTACCGAGCCCAACACCACCGGAGATAAACAGCGGGTTGTACGCAGAGCCAGGGTTCCAGGCGACCTGGGTCGCCGCTGCACGCGCTAGCTGGTTACTCTTACCTTCAACGAAGGTTTGGAAGGTATAGGTGCTGTTAAGCGGTCCGCCTGACCAACGGCCGTCGCGTCTGGCAGGCGTCTGCGCGGACTGCGGTAGCGGCTGCTCGTCTATGAAGCCTTGTCGTCCGACCTCGACAATGATCGACGCCTCCGGCCAGTCCGTTTCTGCATCGACTACCTTCGTGAGCTGCTCCATGCAATTGTCATGAACCCAGTCGACGACAAAACGGTTGGGCGCCAATAATCGCAGTTGCCGCTCTTCCTCAACAACCTGCAGTGGCCGAATCCAGGTATTAAATTGTTGCTCGGAGAGATCTGAGCGAAGCTCTCGAATACAGCGTTTCCAAAGAGAAGTCTGCACTCGTGGGTCCAGAATTATCGTTTATTGTTTTCGCAGAACGGGCTAGCGAGTCTATACTTGTTGCTACCAGTTATCCACAGCGTCACGGCTATTGACATGGATTGCTCTCCTGCGTAATCTTCCGGCCTCTCAACTGGCGCATGTCTTTGTTTTCGGCTAGCTTTTCCTGACCTCATGAGCACAACTTATCAACCCAGCCGAATCAAGCGGAAGCGAACCCACGGGTTTCGTGCCCGTATGGCAACGAAAGGTGGGCGCCTTGTCTTAAAGCGACGCCGGAAAAAACGGCGGGCCCAATTAAGCCACTAGCGGCCCCGCTTGGGCGCGCGGACGCGCCGCATGATATTCAGCTTTAGCCACCAGAATCGACTTTCCGGGTCGGAAAATTTCACGCGTGTGTTTCAAAAAGGCCGTCGATCGGCGGATCACTTTTTTACGGTACTCTACGTCGCGAATGACACAGACTGCGCCCGGCTTGGGTTTGCAATTTCGCGCAAGCGTGTTAGTAAAGCCACTGCGCGTAATCGGATCCGGCGGCTCGTCCGCGAGAGTTTCCGCCATAATCGCCAGACCCTCGGGAATGTGGATATAGTGATAATGGCGCGTGAAAAGGCACCGGCCGCAAGCAACCCGAAGTTGCGTGAGAGCATTGAACAGCACTGGTCACGCTTACAAGCGGCGATGGCCGACAACAACAAATGACGGACAACCTTCGAATCGTACTCTGGGCCGCGCTGGCGGCCATGATCTTTTTCAACTACCAGGCATGGCAGCAGCAATATGGCCTGCCGGGGTCGTCGAGTGCGCCACCCCCGTCCGGCTCACCGGCCGAGCCACTCGCGGACGATCTGCCAGCGCTTCCTGAGATTGACGTTGAGACGGCGAACAGCGATTTGCCATCGATCGCCGGCGGCGCTGTTGAAAGCGCCGGGCCGGCGATTACCGTTGAGACGGACGTATTGTCCATCGAGATCGCCAGCCGTGGTGGCGACATTCGTCGAGCGCGATTGAAAGGGTACCCGCAGCAAAAAGACCAGCCGAATGTCTCCGTTGAATTACTGAATCCGGATCCGGACAGCTTGTTTGTGTTTCGCACTGGTTTGCGTGCTGCCGGTGGGCGTGATGAAGCCACACATAAAAGCGTTTATACGTCGCCTCGCAGGGCGTACTCGCTGAATGACGGCGATGATGTACTCGAAGTGCCGTTGCAATGGGAAAGCCCCGAAGGCATTACGGTCGAAAAAACTTACCGCTTCCGGCGCGGCCGTTACGATATTTCCCTCGAATACAACGCGAGAAATTCCAGCGAAACTCCTTACAGTGTTGCAAATTATCTGCAAATTCAACGAGTACACGCACCGCTGGAGCGGTCGATGTTCAACGTGGATTCGTATTCATTTACCGGGCCCGTTGTTTACGACGGTGACAAGTACGAGAAGATCGATGTCGACGATTTGGAAGACGGGCCGTTTAAATTGATTGTTAACGGTGGCTGGATCGCATCGATTCAGCACCATTTCCTCGCCGCGGCGGTGCCGGAAGAAACGGAGGAAGAGAATTACCAGGTTAGCTATGACGGTAAGCAGTACCTGATGACCGCGATCGGTCCGGTAACGACCCTGGAACCCGGTGAAGAAGGTGTGTTTAATTCGCAATTGTTCATCGGCCCGAAGCTGCAGCAGCAACTCAACGAAGTCAGCAGCGGTCTCGCGTTGACGGTTGATTATGGCGTGCTCGCTGTTCTGGCGCAGCCGTTATTCTGGCTGCTCGGGAAAGTCCATAACTTCGTTGGCAATTGGGGTTGGTCCATCATCATCGTCACGTTTCTGATCAAGCTGGTGTTTTATCCTCTGACAGAGAAGAGCGGCCGTTCTATGGCCAAGATGCGCAACTTGCAGCCACGGCTCAAAGC
>JAUWKW010000020.1 GCA_030614035.1 Chromatiales bacterium
GCAACCGGCAAAATCAACGGCACAACCAGAACCAGGGCAGAAAAGATATCCAATATTGCGCCCAGTGCCAGCAGGAACAACACCAGCAGAAACAGGAAGCTCGTGCGGCTGGACACCAGTTCACCGACCAGGCCAATCAGCCGCTGCGGAATTTCGGCGTCAATCATGTAATTGGTTGATGCCAGTGAGGCACCGAGGATGAGCAGAATACCCCCGACCAGTACCATTGATTCCCGCATAATGCCGGGCACCCGCGACCACGGGATCTCGCGCCGGAACGCCACTTCGACCGCGACGACGTAAATGGCCGTGACCGCCGCCGCCTCCGAAACGGCCAGGAAGCCCGAATAGATGCCGCCAAGCACGACCACCGGCAAAGGCAATTCCCACGCGGACTCCCACAGGGCCCGCCCGACCTCGGTCCAGGAAAAGTTGCTCAGCGGCACGCGATTGCGTCGATTGACCCACAGACAATAGGCCGACAAGGTCACTATCATCAGCAATCCGGGCAAGACCCCGGCGATAAACAGAGCGTCGATCGACACCTCCGCAACGACTCCGTACAGAATTAACGGTAATGACGGTGCGAATAGCAAACCGAGGCTGCCACCGGCCGTCACGAGCCCGAGATTGAAGCGCTCGTCATAGCCGGCTTGCGCCAGTGCCGGGTACAACAGCGCTCCAAGTGCGATGATCGTAACGCCCGATGCGCCGGTAAATGCGGTAAACAGCGCGCATGTCGCGATTGCGACAATCGCGAGCCCGCCCGGCAACCATCCCAGCATGGCATTGGTGACGCGGACCAAACGGCCGGGCGCGTCACTTTCGCTGAGAATGTAACCGGCAAAGGTAAACAACGGGATCGCCAACAGGATTGGCATTTCTGCAATACCGAAAATCTCGATAGCAACGGCGGATAAAGGTATGTCGCTGCCCAAATAGCCGAGCATTGCGCCACTGGCGATGATCACGAATAAAGGTGCGCCGAGCAGCGCCAGTAGCAACAGGATCGAGCCGGTCCAGATCACGCTGACTGTTCCGGCTGAATGATTGCTTTCACGCGTGTCAACGACCAGACGGTATAACGGTAGCCGATCAGGCCGAATGCGACCGGCAGGATTGCTTGAAATGGCCAGGCTGGCAGATCACCCAGCAACCGGTCATCGTACTGGAACGCGTCGGCGACAAATTCGTAGGAGTACCAACACAATGCGAACGACACGCCAGCCGTGAACAGATCGACGATCAACGCCGACCATAGTCGTGCCGTCGGCGGCATAAGCCGGGACAGAATATCGATACTGATGTGCCGGTATTCACGGCTGGCAGCCACCGCGCCAATCATTGCGGTCCACAGCACCATCAGCCGCAACGCTTCCTCGGCCCAGGGAAAGCCGGTACCTACAAAATTTCGCAACAGGATCTGCAGGCCGGCTAGCAGGATCATCCCGGACAAGACCCCAACCAGTACGGAATTTTCCAGCAGGCGTCCGAGACGCTCGGCGCGCGCGAGCGGCCCTGGACTACTGCTGGTTTCGTTCACCTGTCCGCGGCGGCTTCTGCTGTAGACGGGATTTCAGACTGGGTGCGAAACCGATCCAGGGCTTCAAGCATTTGCGGCAACAGCTCCGGCGTGGAGCTTCCCTCAGCCCAGAATGCAATGTTCGTCGGCATCACCTGCCTGCGCCATTCAAGCGCGGTTCCGGGCGCAGCCGGAATAAATTGCAAACCATTCGATTGCATCGCAGACTTGGCTGCTTCGTTATCCGTCCGGTTGGTCTGTTCAAACGCGTCGTATGTCGCGGTCATAACTTCACGGACGATCTTCTGATCGGGTTCGCTTATTTGATCGAAGGCACGTTTGTCGACGGCCATCAGGCCGAGGGTATAGGCGATCGGTATCTCCGTCACGTAATGCACTTTGGTGTACCACTGCAACAGCACCGCGCCTACCGGTGGCGTCGCGACGATATCTACCAGACCAGTCTGCAAGCCCGTCAGAACGTCCGATATGGGTAGCACGACGGGTGACAGGTTCATCGCTACCATGGCCAAACTACTGATCCGGTCGCCTTCGGGTACCCAGATTTTAAGCCCGCGCATGTCATCCAATCGAGTGGCCGGCTCAGAACTCATCATCAATGCAAAGCCACCGCCGGCAAGGCCAAAACTAACGAACCCGGCCTGCTCCAGGCCGTCCATCAATACCGGGTCGAAGCGCTCACGGATGTAGTCGACCTCTGCCTGAGAGCGGAAAATTAATGGCAGCCCATAGAGCGCAATGTCCGGGTAGCGTTCGGTCAGACCACTGGCGCTGAACGCCCCTCCCTGCAGCTGACCGATGCGAATCTTGCGCAGGACCTTTTTGTCGTTGCCCATAACGCCACCGCCGTAATATTTGACGACGACGCGACCCTCCGTGCGTTCTTTGATCGCTGCCGCGCTCGAACGCATTTCACGCATCCATTGCGATCCTTCCGGAGCCCAGGTGGCGATCTTCAAGACCGCCGCAACGGCCGGTGCAGGCAGCGTCGCGACTGAAGCGGCAAGCAGCAGTGAATAAAAACCATTCCGCCAACTAACTAACATATGTTCAATTCCTCTAACGAACGCGTCGCTTAAAAGTAGTCATCTGCGGTCGCTAGCAACTCCACTGCCTGCTGCTGTGCCAGCTGGTTGAAAAACGTAAAGCCGGGCTGTTGGACATCTGCAGCCAGGACATCGTTCAACAACTGATCGTGTAACTCGCGGTCATACAGCATGCGCGCATAGCCTTTGGCGAACTCAACTTTGACCGCAAGGTCCCGGCCCTCAGTCAGTTCAATGGCCGTTTCGAAATATGCCCTGCCACGCTCGGGATGACCGCCAAATGCCTCGGGCCTCAGTGTATTAAGGATGCCGAGGTACATATTGACACTGCCGGCTTTCTGGTCCGCACCGATAGACAGCAAGTGTTCTAGCGCATATTCAAGTTTGGGCAGATCCGCGAGTGCGTTCCAGTCATCGGTATTGGTGCGAATAAACGACAGATTTCCGACGCAGTAACTGAACAAAGCCTCCGAGCTGCTCGGCCCGATCTTACCGATGGCAGCAACGTAATCATCAAAGTTCAACTGGGCCAGCTCGCAGGTCCGGGAAACCTCGGCGCAAAGGGCACGATCTCCATAGTCTTTCGCCCGTGCAGCGAGCGCGGCAGCGCGCGCTTCATCAGGCACCAGTGTCGTCGCGTAGAGAGCGTAGAGCTGCGCAGCGGACCCGAGAATGCCAGCGTTACCGGGTTCAGTCAGGGCAAAGCCGTCGATCAGCAGCAAGTAGGCGGGCAACGCATCACCGACCAGTTCGGGATCGGGCTGATTGACGATCGCTTGAGACAGGTTGTCCGAAATGCCGGCTGCGGCCGTCGATGCAACGCTGCAACCGGACAGGAACGCATGACTAGCACAGCAAAACGCCGCCAGGCCCCACAGGCTCAGCGTCGGCCTTCCGACTGTTGAGGACCGCGATATCACCGGCAGAAGGCCCTTGCAGATCACAGCAGGATTCCGTCCGAATCAGATTTTTTCTTTGATACGCGCCGACTTGCCGCTGCGTTTGCGCAGATAGTACAGTTTGGCCCGGCGCACATCTCCGCGCCGTTTGACTGTGATGCCGCCAATAGCCTGGCTGTAGGTCTGAAACACCCGCTCAACGCCCTCACCGTGCGAAACTTTACGCACGGTAAAAGCCGAATTCAGTCCGCGATTTTTCTTGGCTATGACGACGCCTTCGTATGCCTGCAATCGCTCGCGGCTGCCCTCTCTGACGCGAACCTGAACGACTATCGTATCGCCCGGCGAAAAATCCGGCACCTCGCGCTCCATCTGTTCCGCTTCCAGTTCATCAATAATCTTGCTCATATATGCACACTCGCTCTTTCTTGCTATAGGCAGCTTCGGTGAGAATTCGCGCCAACGTGCTTAGCGGCGCCCCGTCTCTGCTTCGCTTGCCTCCGCCTTGTATTCCTGTAACAGTTTTTCCTCGTCAGCCGTCAGCGTTCGTTCGGCCAGCAGTTCCGGCCGTCGCGCCCAGGTTCGGCCAAGCGCCTGCTTCAGCCGCCATCGGCTGACCTCCCGGTGATTTCCGTTCAACAACACTCGCGGCACTTGCATTCCATCCAGGTTTTCAGGGCGGGTGTAATGTGGACAATCGAGAAGTTTTTCCGAAAACGAATCCTGCTCCGATGACGCCTCGTCGCCCAGAACTCCGGGAAGCAAACGCGTTACCGCATCAATAATCGCCGCAGCGGCAATCTCGCCGCCGCTTAACACAAAGTCGCCCAGCGAAATTTCATCATCGCCGACGCTCTCAATCAGGCGCTCGTCAAAACCCTCGTAGCGACCGGCAACCAGAATCATACCCGGCAGCTCTGCCAGTTCGCGAGCCACCGCCTGATCAAAAATGCGCCCCTGCGGCCCAAGAAACACAACCGGCGAACCCTTCGGCAGGCCTGCTTTCGCGCTCTCGACCGCCGAACGACATGGCTCCACTTTTATTACCATTCCCGGGCCACCGCCATAAGGACGATCATCGACTGTTCGGTGCACGTCTGCCGCAAAATCGCGTGGGTTGGTGCACCGCACTTCAATCAATCCACGCTCGGCCGCTCGCCCGCATACTCCATGGCTGGACGCAGCCAGGATTAGCTCCGGAAATAAACTGACAACCGCGAATTCCATTCGGTCAGCCCGAGGCCACTAAAAAGCAGGGTCCCACGCCACTGTTATCGTGCCGGTCTCAAAATCGACCGACTGTACCGTGTCACCGACGATGAACGGGATCAGGCGACGGCTATTTCCGCACACCACCAGCACATCGTTGGCCCCAGTTGCGATCACACTGTTCACATTGCCCAGCAACGCACCATCGGTTGTCACTACCTCAAGGCCCTCCAGGTCGGTCCAATAATATTGTCCGTTATCGGCTTCTGGGAGTTGAGCCCGTTCGACAAATATATCCATGCCAGACAGCGCTGCCGCCGCGTCGCGATCGCCAACCGTTTCCAGTCGTGCCACCGTCCCTTTGCCGTGGCATCGGCCTTCAGAAACTGTCAGGGTTTGGGCTTCCGATTTACCCTGTAAGCGCCACGGTTTGTACTTAAAGATGTTCTCCGGTGGGTCGGTAAACGATTTGACCCTGACCCAGCCCTTAACGCCGTAAACACCCGCGATACGACCAACGCAAACGTCACGACTTTCGGTACCGGCCATGCAGATCTTCGCCCGCTCAGGCTGAAGCCTTTTTGAACTGAAACCCGCCTGCGACTCAGGCGCTCTCCGCCGGTGTTGCCGCTTCTGGCGTTTTGGGGTCACCGCCTTGCTTGCGGTACCCTTTGACGAGCGAAACCACGCGTTCCGACGGCCTTGCCCCCTGCCCCAGCCAGTATTCAACCCGTGCCAGATCAATTCGAAGTTTATCCTCGTTTCCTACGGCCACCGGATTAAAAAAGCCGAGCCGTTCAAGGTACCGGCCATCGCGACGGTTTCGCTGGTCAGTCACCACGATGTGGTAAAACGGCCGCTTCTTGGCACCCCCACGGGATAATCGAATGCTAACCATGCCTAATTCTGAACCTCCTCACTAAAACGGCGGAAACTCGCGCCCGTGGGCCCTTGTCCGCCGCGTAAACGAGTAATTCTACTGGAAAAGCCGCTAAAGTGAACCTCTGGTCCAGACAGCGCTGGCCGCAGCCGGCCCAGCTTGGCGAGCCGGGTCGTCATCTGCCGCCGCCCGGAGTTCCGCCAAGGCCCTGCAACATACGTTGAATACCCCCTTTGGCAGCGCGTTTCATCAGTTTTTGCATCTGCATGTGTTGCTTCAGCAGGCGGTTGAGGTCTTGCACGGCCAGGCCGCTGCCGGCCGCTATTCGACGTTTGCGCGAGCCATTGATCGATTTGGGGAAACGACGTTCGCCCGGCGTCATTGCATTAATCAGCGCAACCTGGCGCCGCAGCGCCTGGCTATCCATCTGCCGAGCCACCGCTTCAGTATCGACCTTGCCGGCCATCGGCAACTTCTCCAGCAACGCCGATATGCCCCCCATGCTCAGCATCTGCTCAAGTTGCTCGCGCAAATCGTTGAGATCGAAACCGCGACCCTTTTTGACCTTGCGCGCCAGGCGCTGGGCCTTGTCACGGTCGAGCTTATGCCCCGCTTCCTCGACCAGGCCCAACACGTCGCCCATGCCAAGGATCCGCGAAGCCATGCGCTCGGGGTGAAATACTTCCAGCGCTTCGAGTGTTTCGCCGCTGCCGATAAATTTGATCGGACAATTGGTCACTTCGCGGGCTGACAGTGCGACGCCGCCGCGCGCGTCACCGTCGACCTTGGTCAGGATCAGTCCGGTCAGTGGCAAAGCGTCGCTGAAGGACTGGGCAGCATGCACAGCGTCCTGGCCCGCCATGCTGTCGACAACAAACAGGGTTTCCGCGGGTGCGGTCAGCTGGTGTAGCGCGCTGAGCTCATCGAGCAGATCCGCTTCCAGACGCGTACGACCGGCGGTATCCAGTATCAATACGTCCGCCAGCCCGCGGCGGGCCTCGTCAATCGCCCGGCTGGCAATCGTCGCCGGTTCGCTGGCCTGCTCGATTTGGAGGCACGGTGCGCCGATTTGTGCTGCCAGTTGTTGTAATTGCAGCATCGCCGCTGGTCGACGGGTGTCGAGGCTTGCCAGCATCACCTTGTGTTGGTCGCGCTCCGCCAGAAACCGCGCTAGTTTTGCGGCCGTCGTCGTTTTGCCCGCGCCCTGGAGTCCGACCAGCATAATGACTGCCGGTGGTTGCTGGCGCAGGTCCAACGCAACCGACCCACCCCCGAGCACGGCCGCCAGTTCATCGTGCAGGATTTTAATGAACGCCTGTCCGGGGCTGATGCTTCCGGCAACCTCCTGGCCCAGTGCACGCTGTTTCACCTGCTCGATGAACCCGCGGACTACCGGTAACGCCACGTCGGCTTCCAGTAAAGCCCGTCGCACGTCCCGAACAGCATCGCGGAGGTTGCCCTCGCTAAGCCGCCCCCGGCCGCGCAGCCGGTTCGCAATATCGGTCAGCCGTCCACTCAGATTTTTAAACACATTCGTCTCGCAGAGATCACCGGGCATCAAGACCGGGTTTTAACGTTGCCGCGCTTGCCAGCCGCTGGCCGGCGTAACCGCGATGGCCCCGGGATATGCGCTGGATTGTACCTGCAAAGCCGTCTGCCTCAGTGCCTCACCGGCGTGGCTTTTCGCCACCGCCTTGCCCACTTTCCCGCCATCACGCGCTGTGATCGGAACCCTTGACAGGCCCATGGCTCCTTGTCCACCATGGCAGCGTGTCTAGCTGATCAGGAGACTCACTCTCTTGAGTGACGATGTTCCCCTAGGAGCCTTACTCGGACTCCTGGCTTTCTTATTGGTCTGTTCTGCTTTTTTCTCCGGCACCGAAACCGCACTGATGCGCGTGAACCGGTACCGGCTGAGACATCAAGCGCGCGCGGGTGATCGGGGCGCGCGTCTGGCCGAAGCGCTGCTGCAAAGACCCGACCGCATCATTGGCCTGATTCTGTTCGGCAATAACCTGGTAAATTTTTTCGCCGCCTCGGTGGTTGCGGTATTTGCACAGCGGCTCGGCGGACCGCCGGCAGTACTTCTCGGCTCTTTCATCTTTACCCTGGTGGTACTGATATTCGCGGAGGTTACGCCGAAAACTTTGGCGGCCTTGCATCCCGAACGCCTCGCCCGTCCGGCGGCGTTTATCTATTACCCGTTGCTCAAGCTGACCTACCCGCTGATATGGCTGATCACCGTATTCTCGAACGGCATTCTGCGATGCTTTGGGGTACGCCCCGATTCCCCCGACAGCGAGCTGCTCAGCATGGATGAATTGCGTATCTTGGTCACTGAGTCCGCCACATTGCTGCCGCAGAAGCGACACAAGATGTTATTGGGGATTCTGGAGTTGGAACAGATTACGGTTGACGACATCATGGTCCCCCATAACGAGATTGTCGGCATCGACCTCGACGATCCCTGGAACGAGATTCTGGCAACTATTCGTCAAAGCAGCTTCACTCGTTTACCGGTGTTTCGCGATAGCATCGACAATGTCGTTGGCATGCTCCACCTGAAACGCCTGGTTCAGGAGGGTGCGCTGGAACAATTGCAAAAACGCCAACTGCGGCAACTGGTAGAAGAGCCGTACTTTGTCCCAGAGGGCACGCCGCTGCACCGGCAACTGGTACAGTTTCAACGCCTGCGGCAACGCACCGCACTAGTCGTGGATGAATACGGCGATATTCAGGGCTTGGTGACGCTTGAGGATATTCTCGAAGAAATTGTCGGCGAGTTCACGAGTGAGCCACTACCTGCTCACGCAGATGTCCAGCCCGATACCGAGTCCGACGGATACGTCGTCAACGCAAGCGCCAATGTGCGCGCTTTAAATCGCATGATGAACTGGCATTTGCCGACTGACGGGCCGAAGACACTTAATGGACTGATCCTCGAGCAACTTGAGACAATCCCGAAAACCGGAACCGGCCTCAAGCTCAGCGACTATCCGGTCGAAATCCTGCAGACTAGTGACAACGTCGTCAAGACGGTTCGAATCCGCCCGCCGGGGGATACCCGCAAGGCAGCGGTCGGTTAGTCCGGCATACGCCATCCCCTTATAGCCCCAAGCGTTGTAAAGCCTGCCTTTCTGTTGGGTTTCGTTTGGGCGAAATGCCCGATTTGCCGTGCTATACCCGCGCGTCCCCAGCAATCCGTTAGCAATTCTGTTGGCAAAAACGTCGGGGGATCGGGACCGGCTGAGTGTCCACTTTCGGCCAGAAGCGGACATTAGGAGACTCCGCCACTATGGGCGGGGTTTTTCAGTCTATAATTTCATCTCGCATCACCGAGGGATAAGAATCATGAATACCACCCCCAATCTTGGCATTTTCCAAAATACGAATTCTCACGCACTTATCAGCGTGCTCTCGATGGCACTGCTGCTCTGTTCCAACGTTGTTTTCGGTCAGGCGGGGTCAAAGGACGCCCAGAAGTTCCAGGAAGTTGGCGAAGAGACCCGCGAGGCCATCGTGGAAGCAAGAGGTCAGTTCGAGTCCACAGTGGGAATTTACAACTCCATCGTCAGCGCTGAAGCCGACAATCCTCAAAAAGCCTACAAAGATCTGACAAAGGCGACTGAAAAAAGCGAAAAACTCTGGGCGGATGCCAGTAAAAGCTTCGATAAAATGCGGAAGCAGGGCGACAAACTGTTCTCCAGCTGGCAGAAGGACGTTGACGCTTTTGGAAGTGAGCAGATGAAACAAGTTGGTATGCAAAGGCTCGAGTTGGCACAAACGCGGAACCAACAGATGATCGATGGAATGGACGCGGCAGAGGAAGCCTACCAACCATTCATTATCTCATTGAAAGACCAGGGGATGTTCATGGCCCGCGACCTGAGCCCTGCCGCGATGGATGCCTTGCAGCCCCTGGCGGAGGAACTGAACGCGACGGCTGCGGAGCTTCTCGCCGGTATTGATACGATTCTCAAACCAGAAGAAGAGGGGATCGAAGAAGCTGCCGAGGGTGCGGCTGAGCCCGCAGAAGCTGAAGAGATCGAGGCGGGCTGAATGTCCGCTTTCGGCCATTAGCGGACATTAGCGGGACGAATAATCTATCTGTTCAAAACTTGCTCCCTCAGGCCATCTATCGTCTGTAGCACTTCACCAATAAGTTCCCTGGGTACTTTCAGTTCGGCCAGCGCAGACAAGGTGTATCTGGTATTCGCAACGTCAACCGGCCAAAGTGGCGAACACAATGCCTATCCTGACATTGGACCGTTTAGTTTCCACGTGATGAGTCCAGTGCTTTTTGTCGAACGCCATTCACATAGCTGCGTAGCCTAGCGTCAAAGGGAAACCTCCGAAGGCCCCAGCGGTTGCGTAGACGGCGCGACGCCGCCGGGCAGAAGGACTGCCGGGTCGAAGCATTTTGTGAACTGGGTCTCAGTCGGCTGGTCCGGACCGGGCCAAAACAGCGCAATTGCCGGGAAAAACGCCAATCAGGTCTCAATCCGCTCTACCCAATCCCGATAATATGTCGAAATGCTTTCACCGGGGTCCAAGAAATCGGACGGGTCCGGCCGCATTGGTCGGATTGCGTTACTGCTGTTGGCGGTTGTCGTGTTTGCCGCGGCCGGCCGGAACGGCATTCTCGAGAACCTGTATTACGATTTTCTGCAGCAACTCCTCTATAAGCCCGCCAGTGACCAAATTCTCCTCGTCGAAGCGGAACCTTTTGACGGCCAGCCGTCATCCACCTGGTCAAGCGAGCAGTTTCAGAAATTGGCCGAACGACTCAATTCCGCCGGCGCACGGCTGGTGGTTGCCACCATTCCACTGAGCTTCCCGCAGCTTCCCGGTGACGAACAGATGGCTGCACTCGCAAAGCTGGAGCAGCGTGCGCGGCGCTCACGCGAACAGACATCCACAGCGAACCAATTCAGCGGTGACATGGATTCCCTTAGCCGGCAATTGCAGCAATTTCGTGATCAGTACGAAAGCCGGGGCAAGTTGGCCGAACGAATCGGCGCCGCTGGAAATGTTCTCCTGGCGGCAGTGGTTACCGACTTCGGAACAGCAGACGGGAGCCAGCCAGCCGATTGTGCCAGTCATGCAGTTAAATTTACTAACGCAAACGCCAGCAACATTCAGGAGGTGCGACGAATCCGGTATTTGATCGTGCCACCGCCGGAGATCTGCTTCGCGGGTCACTCTATCGGCTATAGCAACTTCTGGGCGGACAAGGACGGTGTCATACGTCAAACGGAGTTGCTGCTGAACGCCAATGGTATTTATTACCCGTCGTTGTCGCTGGCCGCGGCTTCAGCCGCCATTGGCCCTGCCAACGGCCCGGTAATGCTGGCAGCGGACGAGACACTGAAGGTGGGCGGCCGCAGGATCCGCACCAACCCGGGCTTCACTATCCTGAATCGATACTATCCCCAAGACTCGGAACGGCAACCGTTCGCCACGATGACCGCGGACGAGGTACTTAGCGATGATTTCGCAAAGGACCGAGTTAAAAATCGCATTGTTCTACTCGGACCATCATCGCAATCCAGCGAGACCACCTACGTCACGCCAGTCGCCTCCAATATGTCGCCGCTGGTGCTGGTGGCAACTTCTCTATCCAATCTGCTCAACGACGATTTTCTATTGCGGCCTGATTGGGCGCAATTGATGCAACTGATCCTGTTGGTCTGCGTCGGTATAATCGCGCTGCTCTTGGCGTCCACACTATCGTCAGTGGGCCTGGTGCTGGCCGGATTGGTCGTCGCCGTGACCTTACTTAGTCTGGAAACGTATCTGCTGCTTGCGATGCGAATCTGGGTCCCACTGGTAACTGCTTCAGTGTTCGGGATCTTTGCCATGTGGTCGATGACCCTGTGGCGCAGGGTCGCCGAGCCAGCCTCGGCAACTACCGCCGCACCCAGTGAACGCCCACTAAAGACCGCCAAGATTTCCCACCGCGATCAACTGGACCTCGAATTCTCGGTTTTACGCCAGCAAGAACCGACTGACGATACCAAGCAGAGGCTTTACCAGGTCGCCTCGGCCCACATCGAATTACGTGAGTTCGCCAAAGGCGAAAGGGTTCTGAACTACCTGAAGAACCTGGAGCCTGGTTACCGTGACGTCCGTGAAAAGCTGCAAAAGCTTTCCGGCGCCCCTGCCCCGGAACCCCCAAAGGAAAAGGAAATGGATACACCTGAAGTCACTCAAGCGCCGCCGGATAAACAGGCGAGCGGGAAATTCAGAACCCTTGGCCGGTATGAAATTTCCAACGTGCTGGGCAAAGGCGCCATGGCAACGGTGTACCTGGGCCGTGACCCAAAAATCAACCGGCAAGTTGCACTCAAGACCATCGCGCTGGCCGAAGAATTCGACGAAGAGCAGCTGCAAGAAGCCAAAGAGCAGTTCTTGCGCGAAGCCGAATCTGCCGGGCGGCTGAATCATCCGAACATCATCGCCATCTACGATGTCGGTGAGGAAGGTGAAATCGCCTACCTGGCCATGGAGTATTTCGACGGCGTCGCTTTGAATGACCATTCCCGTCCGGAAAATCTGCTGCCCGCCAAATGGGT
>JAUWKW010000149.1 GCA_030614035.1 Chromatiales bacterium
GGTACGGTGGATTTCACGGCCTAGGAGATGAATAACGGTGGCTAAACCGGGGTTGTTGACGCTGACGATCAAGGACAAGCGCGCCTTGTATCTTGCCTATATGCCATTTATTCGCAATGGCGGCTTGTTTATTCCAACTAACAGCCCCTATCAGCTGGGCGACGAAGTGTTCATGTTGTGGAACCTGATGGGCGAGGCTGAAAAAATCCCGGTCGCAGGAAATGTGGTCTGGTTGACTCCCAAAGGGGCGCAGGGTAAACGCGCTGCTGGCATCGGTGTGCAGTTCAGCGAACAGGACAACGGCGCTACGAGACAGAAAATCGACAATTATCTTGCCGGCGCCTTAGGCGGCGAGAAACCGACGCACACTTTGTAATCGAGGTCTCTAACGGTGGTTGCGTTCGCGTGGGCGACCAGCGTTTCTCTAACTCAGGTCGCTTAAGTTCAGACCACCTTTCAATACCTTGGTCTTAAATCCCCTCTCGTTCATGATGAAGGCGCCGGCCGAACTGCGTCGTCCGGTGTCGCAACATACGACATAGGTCGTGCCTTCATCCAGCGCAGTCAGCTTTAGCCGGATGAAATACAGTGGGATGTTGATGGCGTCAGCCTCATGGGAACTCTCGAACTCGCTGGGCAGCCGCACATCGAGCCATTTGGCGCCATCGGCAACCAGCTTTTTGGCATCCTCGTAGCTGACCCAGTCCAGCGTGGGCTCATTCAGCAAGGTATTGAAATCATCCTTGGCGAGCCGCATCACGGATCCGTCAGACTGCATCGTTATCGTCGCATTGCGGTTGCTTTCTGATATCAGCGCTTCTTCGCCAAAAGTGTCGCCGATACGGAGTTCGGCCAGCCGGATTCCGTCCTTGTTCAACGGCGTTTCCCGGGTCACGCTGCAGGTGCCGCGGACGAGTACGTAGAAAAAATCGCCCTCATCACCTTGTTTGATGATGACGTCGCCGGCCTTGTGGTTTACCTGCTGCATGCGCATGAAAATAGCCTGGATATTGGCCGGCGGTATCTTGTGGAATGCCTGGGTCTGCAACAGCACAGTCATCCAGTCATCGATGGTCGTTGTCGGATCGATGTTGTCCTGAAGTTCCTTGACTTCATAAATTCCGGTCTGGTCCCACGTCAACATCACGTCAAGAAGATCGGTGTCGATCGACAGAAACTCAATATTGTCCGTCGCCCTGGCCGTATGCTTTCGGGGTAGCGATGCCGACAGTGCGTTGCGCGCTATTTCAGTTTCGCCGGTCACCGGGATTGTCTCGCCGCTTTCGCTCTTGAGTTCCACGCCACCTGTCACCAGGAAAAACGTTCGCTTTTCCGTATCGCCTTCTTTGAATAACGTGGAGCCACCATCCATTTTGCGAATCGACGTTTTCTTAAGCAACGCTTCAAGATTCTGTCGCTTCAGCCCGCCCAGTGGCGTGAAGCGTTTCAGGACTTCAGTTGTTAATTTAGTTGCCATACCAAAAAATAGCGCCAGTCATCCGCAGCCAACCAGGATCGGCTGCGCATATTGTAAGGTCAGAACAGACGGGGTGAAACCCAACATATCCGGCATCAGGATTTCTGCCGCCGTTCGAGATCTTGCCATCCGGGTGACGGGCGGAAGCGCCGCCCGTATTGGGCCTCGAGTTCTCCAAGGGCTGTGACGATCGACTGGACCCCCGTTTCACAGGCGTAATGCAGCGGCCCGCCCCGAAATGGCGCGAAACCGGTGCCGAAAATCACGCCCGCATCGACGAGATCAGCGCCAGCCACGACTTTCTCATGAAGGCACGCTGCAGCCTCGTTCAGCAGGGCCAGCATCAGTCGGTCCTGCAGGTCAGGATTCCCGGGCTGGCGGGTCGATCGGGGCTTGACCGGCCGGCCATCCTTATAGGCATAGAAGCCCTGGCCCGATTTGCGGCCGAGCTTTCCTGCCTGCACGAGTTGCTGCAGGGGGGCCGGGACGTCCCGGCCAACGGTGCCGGCCAGGATCTCTGAAACGTGCAAGGCGATATCGAGGCCGACTGAATCGGCCAATTCGATCGGACCCATCGGCATGCCGAAATCGATTGCTGCTGCATCGATGTCGGTTGGGGCAACGCCTTCGGCGATCAGTTCCATGGCCTCGCCCATGTATGGCGCGAGGACGCGGTTGACCAGAAACCCAGGCGTACTAGCGGTCGGCAGAGGTAGTTTTCCAATTTGGCGCGCAAAGCTGGTGGCTGCGGCAATGGCCTCAGCAGAGCTCTGTTCGGCTTGAACAACCTCCACCAGTGGCATCAGCGCAACCGGGTTGAAAAAATGCAGGCCAATCAGACGACCGGGTGAATCCAATTTGCTGGCCAGCCGCTCCAGCGGGATGCTGGAGGTATTCGTTGCGAGTAGCGCACCCGGCTGCATCTGACCCTCCAACTGGTGGTACACGGCCTGTTTCGCTTCGAGATCTTCGAAAATGGCTTCGATGATCACGTCTGCGGTGGCGACGCCACTGCCGGAAACGTCGGATACCAGACGGCGGCGAGCTGTCTCGATTTTCGCCGCGTCTTTAATGCGCCGGTTAAACAAAGAGTCGGCTCGTTCGACAGCTGCCGCGACGTATTTCTCCTCGCGATCCTGAAGAGTGACATTGAGGCCTCGGAATGCGCACCAGGCAGCAATGTCGCCGCCCATCAAACCGGCGCCAACTACATGCACGTGCTTTGCCGGCTGATGCCCAGCGTCGGCGGACTGTTTCAATCGATCCTGCAGAAAAAATACGCGGACCAGATTCCTCGATGTGGGTGTTTCGATCAGTCGCGCAAAAGAGCGTGCTTCGGCTTCAAAGGCGGCTTCGCCGCGCGCGCCGTACTTATGCCACAGATCAATGATCGCAAACGGCGCGGGGTAGAAGTCGATTCGGGCCTGTTTGGCAGTTTGCCTGCGCAGGATCGGGGCGACGATCGCTCGCATTGGACCGATAGCCAGCAGCTGGTCTATCACCGACGCCGATCGCCGCGGCGGTGGCGACCAGGCCAGTTTCGCTGCCGCGACCCGCCAGTCTTCAGGACTGACCAGGCCGTCCACCAGGCCGATTCGCCGTGCCGTACTGGGCCTGACCGACTTGCCGGTTAGCATCAGAGGCATGGCCTGGCGCACCCCGAGCAATTTCACCGCGCGAATGGTTCCACCGAAACCCGGGTGCAATCCGAGTTGCACCTCGGGCAGCCCGAGCGTGCGTTGATCGCTGGCGATCGCGAGCCGATAGGTGCAGGCCAGGGCAAGCTCCAGTCCCCCGCCAAGGGCAAATCCATCGATTACGGCCACCGAAGGGCAGGGGAGTTGCTCCAACGCGTCAAATATTCGTTGTCCTCGACGAACGAGATCGTAGGCCGCTGCTTCGGAATCAATGTCGGGGAATTCGTTGACGTCAGCGCCGGCAATAAAGCCGTTTGGCTTGCCCGAATAAATGATCAGACCCGTGGGTGGCGCCGCAGCCAGACCGGCGACGATGGACTCGAGTTCGAACAGAACCTCGCGATTCAGCACGTTGGTGCTTCCGGACTGCTTGTCCAGGCACAGCCAGGCGAGCCCCTCGGTGTCTACGTCCAGTTGCCAGTTCGTTCTGGCAGAATCGCGGTCCCCACGTCCGGCTTCGCTGGTGCTGGTCGCACTCATTTTGTATCGGTCACCTCGAAGTCACAAAGCAGCGGCAAATGGTCTGAAAAAGTGACGTTTGGTACGGAAAAGTCTCTGACGTTAATCCCGTCGCTGTAGAGTATGAAGTCCAGTTCCATGCGCGGTGCGCGGCTAGGGTACGAAGGAATCCCGTCGGCATTTGCGCTGCGCAACCCAGCTGCCTTCATAAATAGAAATATCTCATTCTCGCCCCAGAAGGTATTGAAATCGCCAGCAACGATAACCGGTTTTTCCGAACCGTCGACGAGTTCATACAGATGCCGCAACTGAAAGTGCCGGTGCCGATATTTTAGCGAAAGGTGCACGAGAAATATCGCAACGTCATCCAATTCCAGTTCAATGATCAGTCGCTTGATGCCGGTATCGAAGTAATGAAACCTTTCACCGTGGATTCTTGGTGCAGCGAGGAACGCGTTAGCCTGTTTACGGAGTATGGGAAGTACCTGGTTGACCGAGTCTTCGCCATACTTGCATTGGTAACTTGAATAATGGCCGATCGAGTCCGCGATGGATTCGGCCTGATTGACACGTCCGCTGCGAACGGAGCCTGTGTCTACTTCAATAAGGCCAACAATATCCGGGTCCTGTTCTTTGATGAATTCAGTAATCCGGTTAAGTGTCGCCGACCCGCTGAACAGATATCTGGCCCCGGGTAGCGGTACCGGTGCGGGGTCACCTAATCCGATGGCATATCGGATGTTGTACAGCAATAATCGCATACGCGTCACAGTTTAATGCCTGCACCCTTGCCGTTTCACCCGATTTGGGCCTAAATAGCCGTTGACATTACATATCTCTGCAGCACTTGGGCTGCAGGAGGCAACAGCCATGTCGGAAAAGAACCCTTTCCGGATATTCGTTTCTCATGCCTTCGCAGAAGATGAAGACTACAACAGAGTCTTTGAATATTTTGAGAGCCGTGACCGGTTTTTCTACGTGAACTGCAGCAATCCGGACAACGTGCCAGCCAGTGGCGGTATGGACGCCTTGAAGGACGAATTGCTGAAACAAATGAAGGCAGCAGAAGTCATGGTCCTGCCGGTTGGCATGTATCGAAAACATAC
>JAUWKW010000276.1 GCA_030614035.1 Chromatiales bacterium
GGCAGGACATGTCCAGTCCAACGAAGTCACGCTTGTCGCGCAGGTTGATCTGTTGACCGCTCAGGTCGTAGGTCCAGCCGTGAAACCCACAAACCAGTCCGCCGGGCACCGTGCCAGTGTGATCCGTGACCAACGGCCCGCCCCGGTGACGGCACACGTTATAAAATGCCCGGACCTCGTTCTGCTGATCCCTGAGCATCAGGATCGGCGCACCGTTTCGGCGCCACAGCTTGTAGCTGCCGGCTTCGGGAAACTCGTCTAAGTGCCCCGCGTACAGCCAGGCTTTTTTCCACAGGTAGTCGCGTTCCAGGCGCTGGAATTCCGGGTCGCTGTAGCGCCCGCCCGGAATATCCGGCAACTGCGGGAACCCGTCCGGCGGGTCCTTACGTGTGGACTCGTATTCGATGCCGGCTAACAGTTTTTCGATCACGCTGGAGTCCATCGACGCGGCCTGTTGTTGGTTTTGACCCGGCGCATCGGCGGCGCCCGGACCCAAACAAGTATAGAGCCGGCATGGTTCAAATTAAACAGGCCCGACTGTTTTTTTAGACCACCTCTGTGCGATAGTGCGAATCGGCGTTTACAGAACAATAACGATGACCGCGATCATCCTGCACCACTTCGATATCTCGCCGTTCGCCGAGAAGATCAGGCTGGCGCTGGGTATAAGAACCTGGCCTGGCACTCGGTGCAGATTCCGATCGTCATGCCGAAACCGGACCTGACGGCGCTGACCGGTGGCTATCGAAAAACCCCGGTCATGCAGATTGGTGCGGACATCTATTGCGACACCCAGCGCATCGCCCGGGAACTCGAACGGATTCAGCCAGCACCCAGCCTTTTCCCCGAGCAAAGCGTCGGACTGGCGCTGGCGCTGTCATCATGGAGCGACAAAGTGTTTTTCGAACCCGGCGCTGGCCTGGCTATGGGCACGAACGCGGAGATTCCGGAACCGATACTCGAAGACCGCAAGGCATTTTTTAATTTTATGGACTTCGACACGCTCGACGACAATCTGCCGCACCTGTACGGGCAGCTCCGCGCCCAGGCAGCCTGGGGGGACCGCCAGCTTGTCGGAGGCCGGCACTACCTGCTCGGTGATGCGCCGAGCTGGCCGGATGTGCTGGCGTATTTTGTTGTCTGGATGGCGCGGGCGAATATTGCTGACGTCACGCCGCTGTTTGCAGCGTTTCAGGACATGGCCGAATGGGAGGAACGCCTGGCCGCGATCGGGCATGGCGAGCGCAGCGAAATGGATGCTGAAGAAGCACTAGCGATTGCGCGGGACTCTGAAGCTCAAACCGAAGTGCAAGTCGATGGGGACGATCCGCTGGGGCTTGCGCCCGAAACGGCGGTGACCGTCGCACCGGACGATTACGGCATAGTGCCGGTTGCGGGCGAACTGGTGCGGCTGACGATGGATGACATTGCAATCAGGCGGACTGATCCCCGAGCCGGAGAAGTCGTCGTGCATTTCCCGCGCGTTGGCTACCGCGTCGATGCAGCAGCTTAGGTTTCTGCGCATGATCGAGTTCTATTTCTTCCTGCGACATTAGATCCCAAGCAGCAAATGATCGAATTATATTTCTATCCTTCCCCAAACGGTTTGAAGATCGCCATCATGCTCGAGGAGTGCGGTCTGCCCTACGAGGTCCATCCGGTCAACATCGGTCGGGGCGAACAGTTCCGGCCCGAATACCTGGCCATAAACCCGAACAACAAGATCCCGACGATCGTCGATCAGGACACCGGGACCAGCGTGTTCGAGTCTGGCGCGATACTGATTTACCTGGCCGACAAGTCCGGGCAGTTTCTGCCGGCCGGAATAGAAGAACGAACCCGCGTCATGACGTGGCTGTTCTGGCAGGTCGGCGGCCTCGGGCCGATGGCAGGACAGGCGCATCACTTTCGCGCCTTTGCGCTCGAGAAAGTACCGTATGGCATCGAGCGGTACACGCAGGAATGCAATCGCCTGTATGGCGTCATGGAACGCCAACTGAGCGATCATCCGTTTCTGGCCGGTGACTACTCGATCGCCGATATTGCGTGCTGGCCATGGGTCGTGCCGCACGAACGCCAGGGACAGAATCTCGACGACTTCCCGAACCTCAAGCGCTGGTTTGAGACGATACGCGAACGGCCCGGCGTGCAGCGCGGCTTCGCACTCGGGCACGAGACGCAGATGGACCGCGAAGGCTACAGATTCCTGTACGGGCAGCCGGCGGCAATGGTCGACGAGCAGGCCGCCGGGGCCGCGCAGAAGGAAAACACGAAATGACCGACATCATTCTGCATCATTACGATGCATCCCCGTTCACGCAGAAAGCGCTGCGCATGCTGGGTCTGAAAAAGCTCGAGTGGCTCTCGGTCGAAACACCGATGATTTTGCCGAAGCCGGACCTGGTTTGCCTGACCGGTGGCTACCGCGGCACCCCGGTCATGCAGATCGGCGCCGACATATACATCGACAGCCAGTGCATTGCCCGCGAACTCGAGCGCCGCTTTCCGGAACCGAGTTTTTTTCCCGCGACCGATCCGGGACTTGGCTATGGGCTGGGCAAATGGAGTGATGAATTTTTCCATGCTGCGCTAACGATGGTGCTAGCGCTATTGGGTCCGGACTGGGACCAAAGCTTCCGCGAAGACCGACAGGCATTATTCGCCGACGTGGATT
>JAUWKW010000084.1 GCA_030614035.1 Chromatiales bacterium
GACCCGCCCGGCTCCGAGGATCAGTATATTCATGTGGTGGGATACCGCGTGCCTCAGGCGCTGCGTAGTTTACATCAGTTCTAGGTTCGCATAAGACATGACCAGCCACTTTGTGCCTTCGGATTCGAAGTTCACCTGGACCCGTGCATGAGCACCGGAGCCCTCGCAATTGAGCACGACCCCTTCGCCGAACTTCCCATGTTTGACGCGTTGGCCCAGACGCAGGATGGACGTTGATTCGTCACCATTGGCGTCTGAACGCCGGAACACCGGCTGACTGACGCCTAGCTGTGGCCGGATTTCTTCGATGAGTTCGGCCGGGATCTCTGCCAGAAACCGGGAGGCTTGCGCGTAACTATCCACGCCGTATAGACGCCGCTGCTCCGCGTGACTGAGGTACAGCTGGGACATGGCGCGTGTCGCCCCCACGTAGCATAGCCGGCGCTCTTCTTCGAGCCCCCCGGCATCGGAAACCGACCTCCGATGCGGAAACAGCCCTTCCTCCATGCCGGCAATGAACACCAGGGGGAATTCCAGGCCCTTCGCGGAGTGCAATGTCATCAGCTGCACGCAATCGTCCCATGCGTCCGCTTGCTCGTCACCCGCTTCCAGGGCAGCGTGCGAAAGAAAAGCCACCAGTGGTGGTAGATCATCATTTTCTTCGTCCGCATCGAACGCCGCGGCGGCGCTTACGAATTCCTGAAGGTTTTCGATCCTGGCTTCGGCAACCTCGCCGCGCTCCTTTTTATAATGCGCCAGTAATCCGCTCGCCTGAATAACGTGATCGACTTGCTCTTGTATCGGCAGCGAGTGCGTATCCCGATCCAGGGATTCGATCAAATTCATAAACCCGCTTACTGCTTTGCTCGCTCGAGCAGATAATTGATCTCCGGCATGCACGGTCGCCGACTGCCACATCGAGAGGCTGTTGGCGCGGGCATACTCGCGGATCAGGGATACTGTGCGGGCACCGATACCCCGGGTCGGCAAGTTAACCACGCGTTCGAAGGAAGAGTCGTCATCGCGATTCGCGGTCAGGCGAAGGTAGGCCAGCGCATCCTTGATCTCGGCACGTTCGAAAAATCGCAGCCCGCCGTACACACGGTACGGAACGTTTTCCTGCAGAAGGGTCTCTTCGAACACCCGGGATTGGGCATTGGACCGGTACAGGACCGCGGCCTCGCTGCGAGTATTTCCCTGCCTGACCCAGTCCTGGATCCTTGCGACGATAAATTCGGCCTCGTCTCTTTCGTTATACGCTCTATAGACTCGTATTGGCTCACCCTCACCACCATCCGTCCAAAGGTTCTTGCCGAGTCGTTCATTGTTGCGGGCAATGATTGCATTGGCCGCATTCAAAATATTCGCGGTTGACCGGTAGTTCTGTTCCAGCTTGATGACTCGAATGTTCTTAAAGTCCTTCTGCAGACGCTGCATATTCTCGGCCCGCGCGCCCCGCCAGCGATAAATGGACTGATCGTCGTCGCCAACCGCGAAAGGAATGCCGGTATCCCCGGCGAGTACCCGCAGCCAGGCGTATTGAACCGCGTTCGTATCCTGAAATTCGTCGATCAGCAGATGGCTAAATCGGCGCCGGTACCGTGCGAGCAAATCGGGGTTGTTCAACCACAGCTCGTGGGCCCGCAGCAGCAATTCGGCGAAGTCGACCAAGCCGGATCGCTCGCAAGTTTCCTGATACATCTGATAAAAGTGAATGAATTGCCGGCGATTGTTATCGCTTCGATTGTCCAGGTGCTCAGGCCGCAGTCCCTCATCCTTTTGTTGATTGATGAACCACTGAATCTCCCGCGGCACCCAGGTAGACTCATCCAGTTCCAGGTTTTTCAGCATGCGCCGGATCAGCCGCTGTTGGTCCTCGGAATCAATAATCTGAAACGACTGAGGCAGTCCAGCCTCCTGCCAGTGGCGCCGCAGCAGCCGGTGCGCGAGACCGTGAAAGGTTCCCACCCAGAGGTTTGCGACCGGCATGTTTAGCAGCGCTTCGCTGCGCGAGCGCATTTCCGCGGCTGCCTTGTTAGTAAATGTCACCGCCAATATGCCCATAGGAGAAACCGACTCGACCTGGATTAGCCAGGCAATACGGTGCACCAGCACGCGAGTCTTGCCGCTGCCGGCACCGGCAACGACCAAAACGGGCTCAGCAGCCGCGGTAACTGCTTCCCGCTGCGGGTCGTTCAAATGGGCGAGGATCGGTGTGACGTCCATGGAGAAAGTCTACCGTTAAGCTGCGCTGCTAACACAATCGATTGCCTCCGATCCGCCGTTAGTTTACGGATCCAGGCAAACCCACAGCAATGCCGGCCAATCGGGTCTGTGCATCACCGGCTGTGCAGCGCAGGAACTGGTATCGACGATCGGTGCAACCTGCTCCTGGCAGGGCAGGAGCTCGTTTAGATTCAGCTCGCCGATAAAAACCGGCGGCGGTTGCTGCGCAAAGATGACCTGGCCGCGCGCTCTTCGTTCCCCCGCGAGTTTCAGCATCAGTCTCGCCGACTGCCAGCAGGCAGTTTCTATGACTTCGGAACCGGACCCAGGCACCGGGGTTTGAAGCAAAACGACGACGTCGTGGCTTCTCAGTACCGGTAAGCCGCCAATCCTTGCCGCAGCGATGATCCACGTCAGCCCTAGTTCTTCGGCGTCGACGATGGACTCGAGCAATGCCTCGACTTTGTCGCGATCACCCGGGTCGGAACCAAACCGCAGGCCCGGCTGGTTCCACCGATTCAGCAACAATCCGATCTTGATCATCGCATTAACAGATCCATATGAGGCAGCCTGTCGGTACCAACTGTATGCTTCGGCCGGGTCAGACTCCGCGCTTTTTGCGGCCAGTGTTTGAAGTGCACCCAGATCCCCGGGACCTGCCAGTGCCAACAATGTCGCATCGTCGTAATCTTTATAGAGCTGCGCCGGCGACGATTTGGCGTCGCGGCCATACAGTTCTGTTGGGCCAAGGAAACCCAGCTGGTCAAACCACGCCCGCGACCTGCGGATCGCCAAAGTTGCATCCAAACCGAGCCCATCCAAAAATGCGGTCAGGTCAGCTGCCGACTGCATGCGCGGACCGTCGTTAGCGGGCCGGGAAGGCTTCACGGTAGCAGTGACGGCTTCGACTGCCGCCCGTTCGCTATCAAGGCGCTCGTTTTCCAAGCTGCCTAAATTCGGTTGCGGTGGATCAGCGCGGGGTGTGGCGATACCCAGCCCAAAGCCGCGCACCTTTTCCATCAACGTATATTCACTGACGATACTGTCTACCATCCAGAGCAATACGCCGAGTAGCCCGGTAGCAAGCAGTATGGACAGGTTGGTTCGCGACACGGAATCAGTTTCTAGTTCACAAGGCGAGCTGTCGCGTGATTGAGGTTGATGACAGCCAACAACAGCAAAGCGGCAACGCCGTTGTGAGCGGCGGCCAGCACAATTGGCAGACCAAACCAGACCACGCTGATGCCGAGGCTGATCTGAACCAGCAGCAGGAGCACGACGGCCAGGCAGGCGTTGCGCGTCACCGTTGACGAAGTGAAGCGCCAGGTTGTCAGTGCAATGCCGAGCAACACCAAAGCGGTGACCAGTGCGCCCAGTCGATGAGTAAAATGAATTGCAACACGTGACGGAGCATCCAGTATGCCCCCCTCATAATCGACGCCCAGACCCCGCCACATGACAAAGCCTTCGGCGAAGTCGATCTCGTTGGGCCACCATTGTCCCTGGCACGTCGGCAAGTCCGGGCAAGCCAGTGCCGCATAATTCGCGCTGGTCCACCCACCGAGGCCGATTTGCATCACCAGCACCGCCAGCCCGATCAACGCCAGTCGGTGCAAAGGGTCTCCGGTGCGTGACGCGGTCGGATTTGTTTGCCGCCGGCTGTCGAGAAGCAGCCAGAACAACAGCCCGGTTGTTGCGAGGCCACCGAGCAGATGCGCCATGACGATAACCGGCTTCAGCAACAGCGTGACCGTCCACATCCCCAGCAAACCCTGGAAAATGACAAGGACCAGCAGTATCAACGGTACCGCCACCGGCTGACCGGCTTGTTTGCGGTTTGCGAAAGCGAGTGCGGCGATCAGCACAATCGCTAAGCCTAGGGTTGCTGCAATATAGCGATGAATCATCTCCCGCCATGCTTTACCGGATTCCAGCGGTCGGTCCGGGAACTCGGCATTGGCTTCCGCGCGCGCGCTTATCGAGTCCTCGACGATCAGCGATCCGTAGCATCCGGGCCAGTCGGGGCAGCCTAGTCCCGCGTCCGTCAGGCGTACCCATGCGCCGAGGACAACGACACAGAGCGCGAGCAAGGTCGCGAAAGCCAGCAACCTGGTGTACCAGCGAAACATGATATAGAGCCTTCCCTGATGCCGCGAAAATCAGCGCAACGTAAAGGATCACGGCCAGCCTGGCAAATGCAGATCATTCGATAAACCCGCTCGCCGGTGATCAGTGTGGGTCCGGGTGGTAAAGATGGCCACTATTTTGATCGCGGCTTTAGGCGGGAGAGTGGAAACCGTGCTTCTCCGCCGCTGATCGATACCCCGGGATCCGGTTCGCCGGCCCAGGCGTGTCCATATATAACTTCCATCGTCACGGGATACCGGCCGGCAGGATCCCGGTGGGCATTGTAGGCTGCCAGCATGCGGCGCCACGCGTTCGGGCCCGTCAGGCCCGGGTTCCGATCGCAACTGCTGTTGGTGCTGCCGACGCTACGCAGATCATCGGCCAGCCGGGCAGGATCGGTATACGTCACGCTGATCGTTTCCACGTCCATGACTGGATCCCGCAGTCCGGCGGCGATCAGAGCGTCGCCAACATTGTGCATATCCTCAAAATCGTGAACATGCGTATACGCATCGACCGCGGCCCAGGCTGAACGGAGTTCGCTGAACGATGCGGGGCCGAGAGTGGTGAACATGAACAGTCCGGGCCTGCTAAGCACGCGAGAGATTTCCCTGAGTGCGTGATCTGTGTTGTCGAACCACTGCACCGCAAGATTCGAGAATGTCAGGTCAACGCTTAAGTCGGGGAATGGCAGTTTGGAACTGTCCGCGCAAACGGCAAAGCGGCAATCGGAGCCGGCTTGTTGCAACATCGCCGGCGAAGTATCGACAGCAATGACGCTGGCGTCGCCGAAGCGGTGTTCTAGCGCGCTGATTCCGCCGCCGGTTTTCGCCCCCAGATCAACGATTCGTTGCGGCGTAATCCGAAACAGCTCGAGTCGCTCAAGCAGGCGGCCACGAATCTCAGCGTGGAAAAAATCAGCCTCGTCGAACGTTGTGGCGGCACGTTCGAATATCCGGCGCACGCGCTTTTGGTCAAGTTTTGTCATCGTGAAATCTTAAGCTGTGCCGTAGCACAGCGCATGACGCTCGGTTCGGCGGGTCCTATAGCCGTGATTTGTCGTGGGTGGCCGTCTTGGCAGCCTCAGGTCTCATGCCCAGTCGGGCAAGCAAATCCTGGTCCCGGGTGACGTCAGGGTTATCGGTTGTTAACAGTTTGTCGCCGTAAAAGATCGAATTGGCGCCGGCAAAAAAGCATAGAGCCTGCATTTCATCGCTCATCTCGGTGCGCCCCGCTGATAGCCGGACGTGCGAACGCGGCATCAGTATCCGGGCCACAGCAATGGTTCTTACGAATTCCAGCGGATCAAGCGGTTTCGTGCCATGCAGTGGTGTTCCCTCTATTTGCACCAGTTGGTTGATTGGAACGCTGCCCGGGTGTTCGGGCATTGTCGCCAGGGTATGCAGCAACTCAGACCGGTCGTGGGAGGTTTCTCCCATACCAATGATGCCCCCGCAGCAGACCTTAAGCCCTGCATCGCGAACCGCTTTAAGTGTATCGAGCCGATCCTGGAAACGGCGAGTCGTAATAATTTTCCGGTAGTAGCTTTCCGAGCTGTCCAGATTATGGTTGTAGAAATCCAGGCCAGCTTGTTTTAGACGCTCTGCCTGCTCGATGCTTAGCATCCCCAGCGTGGCGCAGGTTTCCATACCAAGCTCGCTGACGGCGGCAATCATCGCAGCGATTTGTTCCAGCTGTTTGTTCTTCGGGCTGCGATAGGCAGCCCCCATGCAAAATCGCGTTGCGCCGTTTTCCCGCGCGGCGCGAGCATGCTCGACAACTTCGTCGATGTGCATCAACGGTTCGTCTTCAAGCCCGGTCTTATAACGGATGCTTTGCGGACAATAGGCACAGTCTTCCGGGCAGGCGCCGGTCTTGATACTCAAAAGGGTGCTGATTTGAATCTCGGTCGGGTCGAACCAACAGCGATGCAATCCGTGCGCGCGATACAGCAAACCGCTGAAGGGTTCCGCGAATAGCGCCTGCACCTCGTCCAGGGTCCAATCCATTCTGATTGAATCGCATTCCGATCCGACGGAAGTGTCCATTTCCCGACCTTTTCTCCGGTTCCAGCCGTTGCGCTGTATCGCCGCTGGCTTATACAGGCAGTATCAAAATCATCCCGGGTGCTGTCAACCCGTGAACATTCGAATAGTTG
>JAUWKW010000240.1 GCA_030614035.1 Chromatiales bacterium
TCTGACGTAAAAAATATCGACCGACCGTCGCCCGACCATGATGCCTCCGTATCGATCGCGGGATTGTCGGTCACCCGCCGCAGTACCTGGTTCGATAAGTTGAGGGTATAGATATCGAGGTTGCCGTCGGGTTTTGACAGAGTCAGCGCCAACAACCTGCCATCCGGTGACCATGCCGGCGCGCTGTTTACGCCGCTACGTGCGGACACCCGTTGTCGTGCACCGGTACGCAACACCTGCACATAGACCTCGGCATGCCCTCGTTCAAACGATACATAGGCCAGCTTCCGGCCGTCCGGTGACCAGGCAGGCGACAGGATCGGTTCAGCGGATTCCACCATGACGCGAGCGTTTTCTCCATCTGAGTCAGACACGATAAGTCGAAAAACTTCCGAGCCCAGCTGGCCCAGAACGTTGACATAGGCGATTTGCGTTCCGGCGACACCCGGAACCCCGGTCAACTTTTCGTAGATCATGTCGCTGACACGATGTGCGCTGGCACGCAACGCAGCACTGGTTGACGGCAGCCGGTAGCCCAGCAGTTGTTCTCCCCGGAATACGTCGAATACCTGGAACTGAATCATGTAGCTGTCGGGGCCGGATGCAGTCACACGACCGACGACGACGACTTCGATGCCGAGGATGCGCCAGTCACCGAAGTCGACCTCGGCTCCAGTGGTCGGCAACTGCAACATGTCGGTTTCCGGTATTGGTGCAAAGCGTCCGGTTCGGGTCAGGTCTGCGGCAACCAGCCCGGAAACGTCCGTCGACGGTGAACCGCTTCCTTCCCAGCCAAACGGCACGACGGCAATAGGCACGGCCTGGCCGGCGCCCTGGGTGATATCGATTCGCAATTCACTTTTAGCAACCGGCGCCAGGCAAGTTGCGGCAAGCAAAACGATAAGTCGAAGCCCAGACTGACCCGTCATAAATCTTCCCTGATGGTGCGCACCGGTCGCTATTGTTCCGGTTTGAACGTAAATCGCAAGTTTCTTTCGAATAGTTCCGGTTCAGGGGGTAACGGCAGCGGTGATGAACGATAGACCGCGGCCTCAATGGAACGAACCACCACGTCGTCGCCATTACACTGGCCCAGTCGCACTCCGACGACCTCACCACCGGGAATTTGCGTCACGTGCACAACGCATTCCAGACCTGCATCGGCGCTGCTGGGGCGCACCCAGTTGCGCTCGACTTTCTGCCGTATGACGGCGATGTATTGCGCAAGCAGGCCGGCTTGCTCTGCCGCCATCAAGCGCTCCTCGGCTTGCATCGCCACACGCAGTTCCGCTTCGCGGCCGGCCCGCAGCCGCGCTTCTTCGGCTTGCCTCAGGCGTTCTTCCTCAGCTTGGCGTTCCTGTTCGACGCGGGCCAGGCGGTCCCGTTCTTCCTGTTCCCGGCGCTGGCGCTCGGCGGTGGTTTGCTGTTGAGCTTCTTCATCGAGCCGCAGGCGCTGCAAGCGGGCCTGTTCTGCCTGGTCCTTTCGGCGCTGTTCGGCCTCAGTCTCGCGACGCCGTTGCTCCTCTCGGCGTTGTTGTTCCACCCGGGCTACCTGTTCGCGCTGCTCCTGAGCCCGTTGTATTGCACCCTCGTCGACCAGTGTCGCCTCAATGGCCAGTTGCTGCAGCGCGGCCGGCGGTGGCGCACTGAGCAGAGTCACGCTGAGCGCGAGCAACAGCAAAGCATGCGCAACTGCAGACACGACCAACCCCGAGGAATACTCGTGCATGAAAGAAAACATCGGTGTTGCTGGGGCCAGGAACAAGAATCGGGGTCCGGTTCGTCGTTGATCAGCGCGCTTTGTCAGCGCTGCCAGGCGTCACTCCGCTGCTAGCGGATCGAATTCCAGCGGATCGGTCAGAAAGCCAATCTTTTGTGCTCCGGCCCGCTGCAGCAGCACCATTGCCGTTATGACCCTGCCATAAGCAACGCGTTCATCCGCTTTGACCAACACCGGCAAATCCGGCCGTCTTCTGAGCACAGCCGAGGCCAGGGACACGATCTGGGCTGGTTCGCGAGGCTCCATCTCAGCATCGCCAACATTCAGAAACAATTGGCCGTCCACATCCACCGACAGCACCAGCGGTTGATCATCCCGGAGCAAATCCTGGTCCAGTGGTTCGGCTGCAGCCTTAGGAAGATCGACCTTGATACCCTGGGTCAGCATTGGCGCCGTCACCATAAAGATAATCAGCAGAACCAGCATCACGTCGATGTAAGGTACGACGTTGATTTCAGCCATCAAACGCCGCTTTCTTATTGTTTGCATCAGCGTTGTCTCCGCTCTTGCTCACCCGAATAGACGTAGCGTTGCAGGATTGCTGAAAACTCCTCGGCAAAGGTGTCGTAGCGAATCTCCAGGCGGCCCACCTGGTCGGCATAACGGTTGTAGGCGATGACGGCTGGAATTGCCGCGAACAGCCCCATGGCCGTTGCCACCAGTGCTTCTGCGATGCCCGGGGCGACCATCGCCAGAGTAGCGGACTGCACATTACCCAAGGCCCGGAATGAGTTCATGATGCCCCAGACGGTGCCGAACAGACCCACATAAGGACTTGTGGAACCAACCGTCGCGAGCGTAGCGAGATTGTGCTCCAGGCGATCCATTTCCCGCAGCTGCGCCACCCGCATGGCACGTCGCGAACCGTCGAGAGTTTGGGCCGCGCTCAAACCGTCCTGAGCCTTGAGCCGGCGAAATTCACGAAACCCTGCTTCGAAGATACCGGCCATGTCGGTCGATGCGCCGCCGCGGCTGGTAATCTCGCGGTACATCGCTGTCAGATCACCACCTGACCAGAAGCTCGATTCAAACGCGTCTGAGTCGCTCACTGCTGCCCGCAATAAACGGTGTTTGCGAATAATGATGGCCCAGGAAGCAATCGAGGCGAGAAGCAGCAGGACCAGTACCAGTTGAACGACAAAGCTGGCCTCGATCACCAGCTCGATAAAGGACAAATTTGCCGTCATAGATCAAGCACCTCGCATAAGCTTGTCATTCTTCTACCTCAAGGCCGCTCGGGTGCCACATTGAGCCGATGTAGGGGCACCTCGGGTCCGAATCAAACAATGAGCGTTCGCCTATGGACGAACCGGCCGGCGTGGCTAAGCCGAGCTGCCGGTAGGCGAGAGCCGTCGCCGTTCGGCCACGTGGCGTTCGCATCAGAAAGCCCTGTTGAATGAGGTACG
>JAUWKW010000223.1 GCA_030614035.1 Chromatiales bacterium
CACCCTGGCATTGGCTGCGCCAAACGTCGACGAAGATCTCGCGGCTGCTGAAGCCTACCAGGCTGCGGCCAGCGAACTGAATGCAGACATCCTGGCCCCACCGCACTACGAGACCGGTACCGACAAACTCAACCAGGCGCGCCGCGATCTGCAGGCCGGGAAAAATCCAGAAAGAGTCAGTGCCCAACTGACACAGGCCGAGGGCTATTTCGAGAAGGCAATCGCTGCGGCTAACACGGCCCGCAGCATTTTTGGTGAAGCGCTCACGCAACGTCAGGCCGCAGAGATTGCTAAGGCTTCGGAGCTTGCAAGCGCCTTATGGGCGAAAGGCGAAAAAGAGCTGGCCAATGCCGCAAGCGCCCTCGAGAAAGATCGCGAGGCAGCGGCACTTGACGGTGCTGCCCGGGCCACGGCCGTCTACTCCGAGGCCGAACTGGCAGCGATCAAGGCAATCGTTGTCGGCGAAGCACGAAGCTTGATCTCAAACGCGGCGCGCCTGCGCGCTGACAGGTACGCGCCACAGACAATGAATCAAGCCCGCGGTTTGCTGGCCGAAGCCGAACAGAAGCTGGACGCTGACCGTTACGCGACAAGCCAGCCGCGCGAGTTGGCGCAACAATCCATAGAGGCGACCCAACTCGCCATTTATCTCGCCGATTCGGTGCGCCAGGTACAGAATAAACGGCTGAGTCTGGAAGGGCTGCTGCTCGATTGGCAGGAACGGATGCAGCGGATCGCAACTGCTGCCGAGTTGCAAAAGGATGCCGCGATGGCTCCGGATGCAGTTACGGACAAGGTCGTAAACCGTATCGAGGAGCTGCGCGCCAGCGAGACGCTGCTGGTCGAGGACCTCTCCAACGCCCAGCAATACATTGCCAGCCTCGAAGAGGAGATACGCGCGCTCGACGAACGTCTTGGCGGAACAACTGCAGCGAGGGATGCAGCAGTAATTCGGCTAGAGGCCCAGGCAAGGGCACGGGAGCAATATAACCAGGTGAGAAACCTGTTTGACAACAATCAGGCGCTTGTCGTCCGTGAATCTGACACCATTGTCCTGCGTCTGGTTGGTCTAAATTTCGCTAGCGGCTCAGCAGAGCTTGATCCCAGCAACGAATTTTTGCTGAACCAACTCGCACGCGCGATTGCGATATTTCCCCGTTGTGATGTCCTCGTAGAGGGGCACACGGATTCGACTGGAAGCGATGCCATGAATCTTCGTCTTTCGCAGGCCCGGGCAGATTCAGTGATGAAATTTCTGACCGTGGACAAAAATATACCGGGCTTCCGTATCAGAGCAGTGGGTTACGGCGATTCCCGGCCGATCGCCAACAACGAGGATGTAGAAGGCAGGGACAGGAACCGCCGCATCGATATGCTGATCATACCGAAGGACACTGAAAGTTCGTTCTAGCTCTTTGATTCAAGACCCTGCCACCAATCAGCGATAAAGCTGCCAGTATCCCGGCTGACAAAATACCCGTAGCACTTGTGCACATTCAGGCCGTCTGAGTCCCGGAAGATGTTCACGAGGCCCATATGACCGGTAATGCTTTCCACCAATCCCAGTTCGAGCATTTCTCGGTAGCGTTCCACGAACTTTCGATCCAGTGCGGCTGGCTCACCTAAAGCGGTAATGTTCAGCCAGTGACGAATGTTCGCCGGAAAGCGTGCCGGACCGGTGCGACCTGCTCCCCGAACACGTTTGCGAATATAGTTGAGCCCCATGGGGCTCCCCATCGTAACAAGCATGTCCACTTCGCCCGGCTCGGAGCTAGACCGGCTGAGATCCCAAAGTGCGTCGTACGCGATCACCGCCCCGAAACTGTGCCCGATCAGCATAACGCGGTCGTTTTCGTGCCAGGCGCGAAGCAAAAACTCGGCGACCATTTTCCTTACTTTTGTGCCGATACCATCAATATCTTTGAAGTAACGCCGAGTTTCATCGATCCGGGTCGCCATGGCCCGGTCCGAGATGATGTTCCTTAACGCTGGAAACCGGTCGCCGATCAGATAAACGAGTCGGTTGAGCTGCCTGCCAAAAGAACGAGCATCGCGCAAATCCTCTTCCGTTGGCCGGGTTTGTTCGAGTACATGGCGGATGCCGTCACGATCCAGCTCTAGATCCCGTTGTGAGCCGTAAAAAAGCTTGCTCCAGGGAACTAACTGAAACTGGTCGCTGCAAGCCGCCATGGTTTCAGCCACCACCGGATTCGCTCGCCTCACGCCCTCGGTCAGGCATTCCCAGAGCGCCTGGCGATGCTGCCCGGCCGGCGGTTTAGGCCGGATTCCCGGCACAAATATGATGCTATTTCGTCCGCTCATTACCCAGATGGGCCAGGTCGTGAAAATGCGATAGTTGCCCAGTCCAGCTTGAGGTCTAGCCCGGCTTGAGGGTGGCAACCGATACGGGTAGGTTACGGGCTGTGCGCTGGTTTGCAAGATCAAGAGTGAAGCTAGGCTACCGGGGTTACCGAGATGAAATATCTGCACACAATGGTTCGCGTAAGCGACCTGGATGAATCGTTACAGTTCTATTGTGACAAGCTCGGGCTGGTCGAGCACCGTCGCTATGACAACGACGCGGGTCGCTACACGCTGGTTTTTGTCGGTGCGGAGACTGATCAATCCACCGCTATCGAGCTGACCTACAATTGGGACCCCGAGAGCTACACGGAAGGCCGAAATTTTGGTCATATCGCTTACGAGGTCGAGAACATATACGAGACTTGTCAGCGTTTGATGGACTCCGGGGTGATCATCAATCGCCCGCCCAGAGACGGATACATGGCCTTTGTGCGTTCACCCGACGATATTTCGATTGAACTCCTGCAGAAAGGCAAGGCGCTTGAACCACAGGAGCCATGGGCGTCGATGGAAAATACCGGCCATTGGTAAGCCGGCTGAACAGACTAGCTGGCGCGGAGACTGCGAAACCGGCCCGTTTCAACATTGGTGGAGCCGGATTCTGCGATGATGATCCGGTTGCGACCGTTCTCTTTTGCCTGGTAAAGCGCTTCGTCAGCCATCTGGATAGCGCCCGTTACGCTTCTTTCAGCGTCCGGGTGAATGACCGCAACACCAACGCTGATCGAAAGATATCCGGAATGGTCAGGACCCTCGTTGACAATTCTTAGCTCCTGAACTTCTTTACGCAGACGCTCCGGCAGTTGGCGGCTATACTCACGGGTCGGTCCATACAGGATCAGGGCAAACTCCTCGCCACCATATCGCGCCACGAGATCGAGGGGTCTATGCCCTCCACCAGCCAGGACCTTGGCGACATCTTTGAGTGCATCGTCACCGGCCTGGTGACCATATACGTCGTTGAATGATTTAAAGCGATCGATGTC
>JAUWKW010000196.1 GCA_030614035.1 Chromatiales bacterium
CTCAGGCGCTCGGCGAGCCTCAGCGTCGCTTCGATACCTATGCTTGGAGAACAGGTGACCGTGACAGCCGCACCGGGGGGCAGGAATTCCAGTTGTTTCTCGACGCCGCGGATCGGCATGACCTCGACATAGGCCGCTTCGAGCATGTCGCCTAGTTTTTTGCGCTCAGAATTCGGCCGATTCACGTTTGCACCATAGATGGAAGGAAGTCATTCAACACACGGCGGCGAGCTATCCCTGGTCAATGCGTAACTGCTTCAGCAAGGACACGGACATCAGGACTCCGACGACGAGAATTGGCAGCGAGACGACCAGTGTGGCAGTTTGAATGACCGTCAGCCCGGCGCGCGGGTCGTCCGCCAGGCGCCCTATGAACATCAGTGTCAGCGGCACAACAGCCAGCGCGACGGCCCAGAACAGGCGGTGCCAACGAGCAGGGTCGTCGCCGGCCTCAATGCGGCGGGTGGCGCTGGAAGCCAGGATATAGGACGCAGAATCATAGGTAGTGGCCGTGAATATGATAGTGACGAGACAAAACGCCGCAATCACCAGGCCAGGCCAGGGCAACTGGCCCAAAATGGCAACAACGGCACTTGACTGACCCCGCTCTTCAAGTATCGCCGTCACCGACAGCGTTTCGGATAGTTCGAGACTCAGCCCGTAATTGCCCAGTGTCATATAAAAAATCATCGCACCGAGTGAGCCATATCCGATCATGCCGAGGATAACTTGCCGGATCGTCCGGCCCCTGGAGATGCGCGTCACGAACAGTCCGACAAACGGCCCGTAGGCGATCCACCATGCCCAGTACCAAATCGTCCAGGATTCGACGAAGCCGGAGTCCGTAAATGCATCGGTCCAGGTATTCATCCGGATGAAGTTTTGCAGCATCAGCCCAACACTGCTGACCGAGGTCTTGAGCAGAAAGACGGTGGGCCCGGCTATGACAATAAACAACAACAACGCCAAGGCCAGCCCGAGGTTGATGTCACTTAATCGTTTGATACCTTTTCTGAGGCCCAGCCAGACGGAGATTGAGAAAAGCCCGACACACAGAAACACCGCAAGTACCTCCAGGGCGAATCCGGCATCTATCCCGGTCAGCCGGCTAATACAGGCCGCAATCAACGGGGTTGTAAAACCGATTGACGAGCCGGCTCCACCGAGCAGCGCGATCATGAACAGCAAATCAATGAACCTACCCCAAACGGTTTCTTCCGTTGCCCCGACGAGGTAGTGACAACTGGTGGAGAAGCGCAGGAAAGGTACGCGCTTGACGTAGTAGGGGTAAGCGATCGCGAGCGTTGGAAGACAGTAGAAGCACCAGGCCGTCGGGCCCCAGTGAAAAATACCGTAAGTCGCGGCCCAGTCGGCCGCCATGGCCGACCGTGACTCGACCCCAAATGGTGGTGCATCAAAATAATAGGCCCACTCGACCGGTGCCCAGAACATCAGGCCGCCGCCGATACCCGCACAGAACAGCATCGCGGCCCAGCTGTAATCGGAAAACTCCGGCTTGTCGCCGTCAGTACCCAGAACGATCCCGCCGTAACGTCCAATGGCAAGGCGTGCCAGTAGCACCATGACCGCAACACCGGCGAGCATATAAAGAAAGCCGAACTCGGAAGCAATGAACTGGTAGGACTTCAGTATCAGCTGACCGCCGGTCCCCGGATACACTGCCAGCGGCAGGCAAACGACCAGAATAATCGCGAGACAGGTCCCGAACGTGGCCCAATCTATCTGTTTTTGCTCCAAACCGGTCTCCTACTGCAATCGAAGCTTAGTCGGGTCCCAGCCAGATACACAGTGCCGCATCCATCGGCGGCACGACGTGGATCTGCTCACCCAATTCGAGCACCGCGGGTTTTTCGGCGCGGTATAGCGGCCACTCCGGCCGTCCGGGCACGTTCGGATCACCGCTGCGGGCGAATTGCACCCAGTAATCCATGACCGCATCGGTCAGCTGCTCGTCAATGGGTTCGGTCGGCAGCCAGGCGTCATGGGTCCCGAAAACATAGGGAAGTTCCGTGCCGTGATACGCACCGAGCTTTTCGCCACCCGGCCCTGGCCGCTGGCGCGTGAAATAATAGACCCAGGCGCGACCGCCGGTGGCGGTGATTCGTGCTGCGACGCGCCGCGCAGGGCACAGGACGTCCCGCGCCGTTCTCAGTCGATCCAGCGCGCGGCGCGGGTCGGCTTCATTCGCGACCTGAGCATGCAAAACGGCGGCGCTCCCGGGCGCGTTTTCGGCAAGCCAGCGAACGATGTCTTCTTCCCCGGTGTCGTCCGCCAGATACATGTACCATTCGTCCCGATTCGTGCCGAGCAGGAAATCGATTTCCGAACGTTGCTCGCGCTTCAGACTTTCCAGCGGTGCTTCGATAATTGTTCGGTCATCGGCAATGACGTCGTAATAATGGCCGGGCAAGGCTATGTCGGCCGCTGCCAACAATTCTTCGGCCGGTATCTCACGCAGCCGGTCGACAGCCTTGTCGTCGTTCGGGATGCCAAGTTGGCCGGCGATCTTCAATCCATTCTTCTGTTCGTCGGCCAGACTGTTGCGCTCGGCATAACTGCCGCCCGGGCTCTGCGCGATCAATCGTCTGCACAACTCAATATCCACAACGAAGAAGTTACCGAGATCTCCGGCACCGGAAGACTCGCCGAAGCAGGTTACGTTGTCGGGATCACCGCCGAACGCGTCGATATGTGCGTGTACCCATTCGAGCGCCGCGGTTTGATCCAGAAATCCGAAATTCGCGACAGCTTCGCCACGCTGACTGTCCGCAAACGAAGGGTGGGAAAAAAACCCCAGCGGTCCCAGGCGGTAAGCCGTCGTTACCACGACGACGCCCCGCGCAGCTAATTCGGCACCGACGTAATTAGGTTCGTAGGACCAGCCGCCTTTATTGCTGCCCCCGTGAAACCAGGCCATGACCGGAAGCTTGTCAGGGGAACCTGACGCCGGCATCTTCGGTGTCCAGACATTCACGTACAGGCAATCTTCACTGACACCGTTGGGTTTGCCTACCTCATCGCGGCCGGCTCCGAATGCCGCCGCCACCCGCACGTACCAGTCGACGATATGCGGCCCCTGCATGCACGCCGGTGGAAATTGCGTCGCCATCTGCCGGCCACTGCGTGGCACATGTGGTCGGGGGGCTCGCCAGCGCAGTTCGCCGACGGGCGGCGCCGCAAAAGGAATGCCACGGAACACGGCTACCGCCTCGGTCTTGTCCGCCCACTGCCCCTGGAGGTGCTCGCCATTGGCGCGAACGACGGGAGCTTCGGCGCAGACAGTAACTGGCGCCGCAAGTACGGCAGCCACCAGCGCGGCACAGACTGCGAACTTTTGTTTAATCGAGTCCAACTCCTGTCACCCGGACGCCGGCCTTAATCCAGCGTTAGTACGACACAACCGCGAAAGCCGCCCTGTTCGATCAACTCGTGCGCGTGTGCAATTTCGGATAGAGGCACCGTGTGGGCAATCCGGTGTTTCAGTTTATCGGTAGCCAGTTTATCGGAGATATCGGCAATCGCCAGCTGTTTTGCAGCTTCGGGCATTGCGTAAACGATGACAAAATGAATCGTCAGATCCAGATACATCATCTGGAAGAATGGCAGTTTGGGTTCACTGACCTGCGTCGATGAATAAGTCGCTATCGTGCCGCCTGGCCGGATCACTTTCAGAACCTCGGGCAGGTTGGCACCAAACTCGA
>JAUWKW010000059.1 GCA_030614035.1 Chromatiales bacterium
CCGAGTTGGGTGAACGGCGCGAATACTGCAGAACGGGTTCCGACCCCTACCTTTGCATGGCCATGGCACGAATCCAGCCAGGCTTTGAGACGCTGCCCATCGCTGAGTCCGGAGTGCATGACAACCACAGGTGCGTCGACCCGACGCCGGAAGCGATCCACCAATTGTGGCGTGAGCCCTATCTCCGGCACCAGCACCAGCACCTGGCGACCCGCGCTAATCTGTCGCTGAATAAGGCCCAGGTACACTTCGGTTTTGCCACTGCCGGTAACGCCTTCAAGCAGGTAAGCCCGGAATCCCTGATCCTGCACTTCGTTCAGCGCCGCCGCCTGTGCCTCATTCAGTCGCGGCGGCTGCTCGAGCGTGGCGCGGGATTCGTCCGGCAGACCTTCCTCCTGGATCAACCAGCCCTTGTGCTCCAGCGCCGTGGCGATCCGTTGCCAGCCGGTTGTAAGCTTGCGCATTTCGCTGCGGGTCAAGCCCGCCGGCGCCGTTGCAACGGCGCGCAAAACCTTCGCTTGGGCCGGGGCGCGTGAGGCCAGAGTAATCGGGTCTGTATCACGTCCTGGGGCGGTGATTCGCCAGCGAATGTCCTTTTCCGGAACGGCTCGCCCACCACGTCTCAACACCGCCGGCAGCGCGGCAGCAATCACCTCACCGAGCGGGTGTTGATAGTAGCTGGCGCTCCACTCCAACAAGCTCATAAGCTCGGCGTCCAGCAACGGCTGGTCATCCAGAATCTCAAGCGCCCGACGCAGTCGGGTACGCGGTAAGGTCGTGGACTGCGTTACCGCGGCAACGACCCCGGTGCGTTGCGAACTGCCGAACGGGACGCGCACGCGTTGGCCGGGGCGCGGAGTTATATCACCGGCTGGTAGATAATCGAACAGGTGTGTAACCGGCGTGCTCAGTGCAACCTTAATTATTGAATCCCTGTTCACTGTGCCACCGTCGTTGGTCCGCCTGGACCGGGGACCGGCAGTTGTCCACAAAATCTGTGGATAACTCTGTGGGTTTTTTGGGGCAAAGGACGCTGGAACCGCAAGACTGCAACAACTCCTTCAACTTGCGCAAAAATTGATCGGAGTGAGTTTATCTATATAAATCAATACTTTGTTATAGCCCTATAAAGCGGTCTCGCTGCAGTACCCCGTAACCCTGTAAGCAGACCGAAGCATTGTGCATAAGTCCGGACATGGGCTTAGATCGTGTCAACCGCAAGCATGCCGGATCGTTATATTGCCTGATTGCCCGTGCAAAAGCTCAAGTGTGTGCGGGCGAAGGGTCGACTACGGTCGGTACCGCGGTTCCCACTGGAACCGCCCGATATATGCAATTCGAGGTGCGGGGTTGACGGCAGTAAGTCTATATTGGCGGTCGGGCGGAACTGCCAGGCAACGGGAGGAGGCTCTGGACCACAGTGATTCAATGGAAGCATTTCTCGCCGAGGTTGAACGCCGGGCCTTTCACATTGCCAGAATAGCAATTGGTGATGCGGATGAGGCTCTGGACATCGTGCAGGACGCAATGATCAAACTGGTGCGACGCTATGCGACCCGGCCACCCGCTGAATGGCGGCCGTTGTTTTATCGCATACTCCGCAACCGGATTGTGGACCAGCAGCGCCGGCAGGCCGTCAGAAACCGCGTCATGGCGTGGTCGCCGCGGGGACAGCCCGATGAAGACGACTTTGACCCGATTGCCGTCGCTCCCGCCCACGAGTCCGTCGAACCCGAGCATCAGGTCGAGACCGGACAGACAATGTCAGCGCTGGAAGCAGCCGTCGAGGCGCTTCCGGCACGCCAGCAACAGGCGTTTTTGCTTCGCACTGTCGAGGGCCTGGACGTTGCTGACACCGCACATATCATGGGCTGTTCGCAGGGTAGCGTGAAGACGCATTTATCCAGGGCCGTACATCGGCTGCGGTCAGCATTGGGAGAACAATGGCCGTGAAACGAACCGATCAACCAATGTCGGCTGCAGATGAGCACTTTGTCGAGCAGGCGGGCCGCATGCTGCGTGACGGCGCCCAGGCGCTGGATGCCAGCACCCGGTCACGACTGAACCGGAACCGGCAAAAAGCGTTACTGGAATTACGCGAGCGCAGCCCGATGCGGCGCTGGATTGCTGATCAGTGGGTTCCCGCTGTTGGCGCCGCTATGGTCGCGCTGCTGGTCGCAGGGCTTTGGTTTGGTGTCGGTACGCAGACCGGAAGGGAAACAAATTCCCGGCAGACCACGGTTGCGCCGACGGATCCTGGTGAGCTGTTAGACCTGGACGTGTTGTTGGCGGATGAGAGCCTGGAAATGATTGAGGAGCTGGAATTCTACTTGTGGATGGATGCTGAATTGACCCCGGAACAGTTACAGGCCGAGTTGGAGGCGACAGGTTAACGGTCCGCTCGCCGGATAGCGCACAAGCATGGGTATTCTGCGTGAAACATTGCTCGGAACGCTGTTGTGCGGCGCATTTGCGATGAACGTCACTGCTGATGAGCCCGAACAACCGGGCGCGGATTTACTGGAATTTCTTGGGACGTGGGAAGACGACGACGGCCAATGGGAATTGTTTGTGGACATTGGGAGCGATAGTGCCGACACCGATGGCCAACTTGAAGTCGGACGTGCGGCTAACCGTGATGTGGGATCGGATTATGAATAAGTTCAGGACACACAGCGTCATCATGTTACTGGCCGCCTGGTTGCCGGTATCGGCAGCCCACGCCCAGCAAGAGGCGCTGCAGTGGAAGGATTTGACCGTCGAACAGCAGCAAGTGTTGACGGGGTTCGGGGAAGAATGGGATCAGCTGGATACACAGCGGCAGAACCGCTTAGCCCGGGGAGCGGAGCGCTGGTCACGTATGTCATCTGACCAGAAAGGTCAGGCCCAGGCTCGATTCAACCGTTGGGAGCAGTATTCACCGGAACAACGTGCAAACATCCGCCAGCAATACCAGGTGTATCGTGAAATGCAGCCGGAAGATCAGCGCCGGGTCCAAGAGAATTTCCAGCGTTTCCGTAACCTTTCACCAGAGCGCCAGGAACAAATGCGCAACGGCTGGAGCGATTTGTCACCGGATCAGCGCCAGCAACTGCAGCGGCGCATGGAATCCTGGCGGCAACTCTCTCCGGAGCAACGCAAACAGCGAATGGACGCTTTGCAACAAATGACGCCGCAACAGCGCCAGCAAATGCAACGGCGGCTGCGGGAAAACGCCGGCAACGGCGGATACCAGGGCCGCAGCGGTAACGGTACGGATCGTACTCAGGGCAACAGGGATTAATCCGGCGGGCCGAACTGGTCCGACGCTTGCTATAGCTCCTTGATAGCCTGAATCAGGGCAGCCGCCATCGCCTGACCATCCCCGTACAGCATGCGCGTGTTGTCGAGATAAAACAGGACGTTCTCGATGCCTGAGAAGCCCGCTCCCTGGCCTCGCTTGATCACGATTGCGTTTTTCGCTTTGTCCGCATTCAGAATTGGCATGCCGTAAATGGGACTGGACGGATCAGAGCGAGCGACCGGATTGACGACATCGTTAGCACCAATGATCAGTGCTACATCGGCACTTTCAAATTCGGCATTGATCTCGTCTTCGTCGTAAATCAAATCGTATGGAACCCCGGCTTCGGCGAGCAGCACGTTCATGTGACCTGGCATTCTGCCCGCAACCGGGTGTATCGCGAATTTGACCTTGACGCCGCGATCCAGCAACAACTGGCACAGCTCCCAAACTTTGTGTTGCGCATGGGCAACTGCCATGCCGTACCCGGGCACGATCAGTACCTTGTTTGCAAATGCCATCATGATGCCCGCGTCGGTTGCCTCAATCGGTTTCAGGCTGCCGGTCGTTTCGGAATCTGTGGCTACCGTATCCCCAAATCCGCTGAACAGTACGTTGGCAAGCGAACGGTTCATCGCCTTAGCCATTAATTGAGTCAGCAAGGTACCGGCGGACCCTACGACGATTCCGGCAATAATCATCGCTTCGTTGCCGAGCACGAAACCCTCAAACGCCACGGCGAGTCCGGTCAGGGCGTTATACAGCGATATAACGACCGGCATGTCGGCCCCGCCGATCGGAAGGGTCATCGTGACGCCGAGAATCAACGCTACAAGAAAAAACTGCAAAACCGTTGACGGGTCACCGGTAGCCCCCAGAACCAGGACACTGCCGAGAAATATTCCAATGGCGAGAATTCCTGAGTTCACGAAGTTCTGTCCGCGGAAGCGGAACGATCGTTTTATGAGGCCCTGCAATTTGCCGAAGGCGATCAAGCTTCCCGAAAACGAGATGGAACCGATCAGTCCGCCCAGAACAGCGAGCACCATGAATGTCGGTGAGTGCTCCGTGTCATTCAGCAGCTCGACTGCGGCGATGGCCGCAGCAGCGCCGCCACCCATGCCGTTGTATAGCGCGATCATCTGCGGCATGTCGGTCATGGCTACGCGCCTTCCGGTAATCCATGCCAGCATGCCGCCGATAAATATCGCCGTGGTCATCAGTCCATAGTTCTGCATTCCCGGGTACAGAAATGTGACCAGCGTCGCCACGACCATACCGACGCCGGCCCAGACGATCCCGCCGCGGGCAGTGACTGGCGAGCTCATTTGCTTTAGCCCGATAATGAACAACGCGGCCGCGACGAAGTAGCTGATCTTGATTGCCAGATCAGCCGTGCCGGCAGAGAGAATTTCACTCACTCAGTCTTCTCCCGGCTCGACCTGAACATCTCCAGCATGCGTTCGGTAACGACGTAACCGCCGACAGCGTTCCCGGCCGCGAGTACCACACCGATAAAGCCGATCGTTGTCTCCAGTGGGGTGTCGGCTCGCCCCCACGCACCCATCGCGCCGACCAGCACGAGTCCGTGGACAAAATTCGAGCCGGACATCAGCGGCGTGTGCAGGATTGACGGTACTTTCGCAATGACTTCGTAGCCAGTGAAGGCGGCCAGCATGACGATATAAAGAGCAATAAAGCCGTCGATCATCAGTCGTTCCCCTCGTTACCGTGCTCCGTGACCGGCATGCGCCGGGTGGCCTGCCCGGTTGCCTCGTGCCGGACAATGCCGTTGTGGGTCAATACCGCGCCGGCAAATACTTCGTCCTTCCAGTCGATGACGAGCCCACCATCGGTAATGGCTGGTTGTAGGAAATTAAACAGATTACGTGCATACATTTCGCTCGCATGAGTCGGAACCTGCGCCGGCAGGTTGACCGGCCCCAGGATCGACACTTCGTTATGCACGACGGTCTCGCCGGCGACGGTCAACTCGCAGTTGCCACCGGTTTCAGCCGCGAGATCCAGAATCACTGCGCCGTGTTTCATCCTTTCCACCGCGGCCCGGCTGATGATTCTCGGCGCCGGGCGCCCGGGTACGGAGGCGGTCGTGATGACTACGTCAGCATTGGCGATACGTTTATCGAGAATTTCCTGTTGTTGCACGCGTTCTTCATCGGTCAGTTCGCGCGCATAGCCGCCCGCACCTTCGGCCGATATCCCGGTATTGACGAACTTGGCACCAAGCGATTCAACCTGTTCACGGGTTTCGCTGCGAACGTCGAACCCCTCGACAACTGCACCTAGTCGATGGGCTGTGGCGATGGCCTGCAAGCCAGCGACACCAGCTCCAATGACCAGGAACTGTGCCGGTCGTATCGTACCGGCGGCCGTGGTAAGCATCGGCACGAACTTGTCCAGCTCATTCGCTGCAATCAGGACCGCCTTGTAGCCGGCGATGGATGCCTGGGACGAAAGAGCGTCCATCGATTGCGCCCGCGAAATTCGTGGCACCAGTTCCATTGCAAAGCTGGTGATCCGGTTCGCACAGAGTGCCTCGATCATTTGTTCCTGCTGCAGCGGCTGCAAAAACCCGACGACGACGGCTCCGGATTTGAGTGATGCCACCGTGGCAGGCGCTGGCGGGTGGACCGTCAGTAGCACATCGGCGTCAGATAGTATCGATGCCGCGTCGTCCAGGATTGCGGCGCCTTCATAGGCAGTATCCGGCATTCGCGCAGCCAGGCCAGCGCCAGTCTGGATGCGCACCGTCGCCCCGAGTGCGTGCAATTTTTTGACGACTTCTGGCACCAGCGCCACCCGAGTCTTCTCTAGCGTGGACTCGTTTAGCACGCCAATCGTCAGCGGCATGGCATTCTCCGTGATATTGGTCTGACAGCGGTTAGCGGGGGTCGCCACCGGGGCTGGTCAGAACCACTGGCCTCAGAAGGCGGCACATGATGACACATTGAAAAAATGCCGTAAATTGGACCCTGTACATTTGATTTTTCTGACAGAGCCTGCATCATAGCCGTAGGCAGACGATTGGCTGTTTGTGGTTCTAATGCAATTAGACCAACACAAGGTAGATTTCACCCAGCAGGTATTGCGGACCGATGTTTCCGGAATGCCACTGGAGTGGATTGACTATCGAGACGCGGTCCGCTTGTACCATACCGAGCAGGTTGCCTATGTTTGCGGCACGTTTCTTTTTCGTGTCCACGGGGGCATAAATGCCCTGACCGGCATCCGCAGCGCCGTCGACGTCAATTCGATCATTGCGACCATCGGGCGGCAAACCGGGCTGACTGAATCCCGCGAGGACTACATTCCCCCGCTTAACAACAAGACGCTCTTCCGGCGGGATGCCAACCTGTGCTTGTATTGTGGCGGCCGGTTCATGTCCAAGGATCTGACCAGAGACCATGTTCAGCCAATGAGCGCCAGTGGCGGTGACGCCTGGTCGAACGTCGTGACCGCTTGTCGTCGCTGTAACAATCACAAGGGTGGCAGAGAGCCCGGTCAGGCCGGCATGCAACTGATAGCGATTCCTTTTGTGCCGACCTACGCAGAGTATATTTATCTGAAAGGTCGCCGAGTGCTTGCTGACCAGATGGAATTTTTGGTTGCCCATTTCCCCCGGACCAGCCCACTTCACACGCGTTTGAGCGGGACTCTCGGTACAGCCGTCGTCTGATATAAAATCACTCCCGGGTTTCCAGCTGATTATTGGCCGCGGCAGTTGATCGCCGCCGGGATTCGATATGGTCTACATCATCGACGCCAGTATGTACGTATTCCGGGCGTGGTTTTCAATACCCGCGGACACGATGATTGATGCTCAGAAAAACCCGGTCAATGCACTGTACGGCTTTACAAGATTCCTCGGCGATTTCCTCGAGGAAAAAAAGCCTGACTATGTCGCCGTCGCCTTTGATGAAAGTCTGAAAACTTGTTTTCGTAACGAGATCTACCCGGACTACAAAGCCAACCGTGAACCTACGCCCGAGGACCTCAAGAGGCAGTTCGCCCGGTGCCGCGCGGTGACCCGTGCACTAGGCCTGATGGAATGTGCGGAAGAAACCTACGAGGCGGACGACCTGATCGGCACGATTACGGTGCGCATGCGCCGGCACGGGATGCCTGCAACGATACTGAGTCGGGACAAGGATCTGGTGCAACTGCTACGGGAAGGAGATGAAATGTGGGACTACGCTTCGAATACGCACACCCGCTACCATGAAGTCGCCGACTCATACGGTATCCAAGCCGAGCAGATGGTGGACTATCTGGCATTGGCCGGTGACAGTGTCGACAACATACCCGGCGTAAAGGGTGTAGGCCCCAAAACCGCAACCGCCCTGCTCGCGCATTTTG
>JAUWKW010000273.1 GCA_030614035.1 Chromatiales bacterium
CGATATAGACGCAATAGATCTTGTCGTCGGTGACATAACTGTGGACCCACTGAATCTGCGCCCCCAATTCGTCCAGCACCGCGTTTGACTTCTTGGACGCCCCCTGACGGTCTGCGGCTGTCATCTTCCCGACTCCGGGAATGTCCCGCTCAATAACGAATTTCGGCATGGTTGTTCTCCTTTTTCAGCTCTAACTTCGACGAAACCAGTAGAAACCGACCGATAAATCGGGGCCGACCCGTTCCGGCAGTCCTTCGGCTTCAAGCCGCTCGAATCGGCATTCTATTAATTCCGGCGCAAAGAATTCAACGAGTTGGGACCGCGATGCGCGCCTGGCTCCACCGCGCAGACGGTCACTGTCCGAGCGGCTCTCCCAGTGGGCCAGCACGAAGTCCCCGTCCGGCTGCAACCACCTGAGGATTCGGTCCCGGTAGCCGGCGATCTTGTCGCGGCTCATGTTATGCAGCAGGCCCGAGTCCAGCAGCAGATCAAACGGCGAATCGTTGTCCCATTCGGTCACATCGGCGAGCACCGGCTGGACCGTGACGCCGGCCTCTCGGGCCCGCTCCAGGGTCATGTCCAGTGCCTGCTGCATGAAATCAAGACTCGTTACTCGCCAGCCAAGCTCGGCCAGATGCACTGAATCGACCCCGGATCCGCAGCCCAGGTCCAGCGCCGTACCGGGTTTGTCGCGGGTTTCGGTGATTGGGTCGAGGAATCGGTTCGGCTCCGCATGGTGCCACGGCAACGGCTTTCCGCCTTTCTCTCTGGCGTAATGCGCCTGGAACTTTTCCGATTCTTGCATGATCGTGTCGACTGATACGGCAGCTTTGCCAGGATGCATTGTACGAATCATTGTAGCGTTTAGACAAAATATGAGAGAGTTTGCCCCAATGGATGATCGCACCGCCTACATCGAATTTATCGAACACCGTTATTTCGGCAGTGTGACGGCTGGCGATGTGGATGGGGTGCTGGATTGTTTCGATGACAATGCGGACATTGTCATTCGACACGGTGATCTTCCCGAACGCCGGTTTTCCCCGTCTCCTCGCCATGGCCAGGACAAGCTACTCAGTTTTTATCAGCATCTGTGCGCGAACTACAACTGCTGGTTCGGTGATTTCCACCACACCATTGATATAGATGAGCAGCTGGCGGCGAGTCGCTTCACCGTTCGCCTGAATCCAAAAGCAAACGGGCTTTACGCTGCGTTTCCTGAACAACAGCTCCTTAATTGTAATTTTTTTGAATTCGCTGATAGCCGAATCAAATTCATGCTCATTTATTATTCCAATCGGACCGAGGGGAGTGCGGACAAGCCGACCGGGTATCCGAAACCATGACCCGTACTCGCGCATGCATCTGTTGATGTCTGTCGCCGGAACTACGATCCATGAACGACATGCTCCCGGAGGAATACGATATCCGTACGCTGATGCGTGAGGCCATGCAAGCGCACCAACGCGGCCAACTGGCCGAAGCCGAAGACTTGTACGCCCAGGTTGTGGACACTGAGCCGGGGTACGCGCAAGCCTGGCGCTTACGCGGGATTCTGGCCCGTGAACGCGGTGAGCTAGACGTTTCGATCCGCTATTTGCAGCAAGCTTCCCAGGCGGCGCCCGATGAGGCGGAGCCACTCAGCGAGCTGGGCCTCAGCCATATGGCCGTGGGCGATTTGTCCGTTGCCGAAACCGCGCTGCGCGAGGCGCTGGCGCGCAATCCCGATGCACACAAAGCCTTAATCAATTTAGGTGCTGTTTTGCAGTTTCGCGGCCATATTCTCGAAGCGATCGAGCTGTACCGGCACGCTTTGGAGATCGATTCGGACGACCTTGAAGTACGCTGCAACCTGGCCAAGGCACTGGTCGATGCCGGCCAGGGCGAAGAAGCATTGGCAGATTGCGAAACCGCCGTTTCGGCCTCCGGTGGCCACCCGCTTGCGCTGGCAACCCACGGCGCGGTGCTTTGCGACCTAAAGCGCTTTGACGATGCCGAACCGGTGCTCGCCGAAGCATGTGCGCGCGACCCGGGCGATACAACGGCGCTGGTGAACCTCGGTTTCGCCCGCCGCCGGCTGAATCGCCTCGAAGCCGCTGCCGAGGCATTGCGCCAGGCTGTAACCATGCACTCCGGCCATGCCCGGGCTGTTGCGGACCTGACGACGGTACTGGCGGCGACCGGCAAGCGCGACGCGGCGTTGAAACTGAGCGAGGATTTTCTCGGCCAGCATCCGGGAGAGTGCCTGGTCGTCGCCGCTTATGCCTTTGTGCTGCGCGATGCCGGGCGAACCGACGAGGCACAGCCGTATCTCGACTATGCGAATCTGGTCCGCGTTTCAGATATCAACACGCCGGACGGATTCCAGTCGCTGGACACATTTAATAACGAGCTCGCCGGTCTGGTTGAATCGCATCCGTCGCTGCTGCCCGCGCCAGTCAGCAAAGCCACATACGACGGCAGCCAAACCGGCGACCTGGACACCGTCGGCAATGTGCCATTGGCCGCATTATGCCGGCTGATCGACGCCGCGGCCGATGATGCTCTCGGTCATTACCGTGAGCAATTCGGCGACCATCCGGTCATGGCCAGGAGCACCGAGCCTCGTGTAATCCGGGCATGGGGGACCGTGCTTGGTGACGGGGGTCACCAGATACCTCACATGCACCCGGGGTCCTGGTTAAGCGGCGTCTACTACGTTGGGGTGCCGGCCGACATGG
>JAUWKW010000108.1 GCA_030614035.1 Chromatiales bacterium
AGACGACCTGCGGATGTGGGTCTTCGTTTTCCGTATAGTTAAAAGTATTTCCAATCTAGGCAACCTGCCTGTTCTCTGCGAGCTTTTCCAGCAAGCTGTCATGTGCCGATAACGGCCTCTCGTCGGCTCTAGGTGAAAGCCGCCGATAGCTACCGTCCGGCAACAGCTGCCAGGCATTAGTATTATCACTGAGATACAGGTCGAGATCTCCGATGAGCCTTGCCTTTGATTCTGGATCAAGAATCGGATATGCGATCTCGACGCGGCGGAATACATTCCGGTCCATCCAGTCCGCGCTCGAGCAGAACACCTGTTCGTCTCCATTCGCATAGAAATAGTAGATACGTGAATGCTCCAGAAACCGCCCGACGATGGAGCGGACCCGTATGTTATCCGAAATTCCCGGAACGCCAGGGCGTAGGCAACATATACCACGCACGATCAAATCAACCAGAACGCCGGCTGACGAGGCCTTATAAAGGGCGCGAATAATTTCTGGCTCCACCAGAGCATTGAGCTTCGCGACGATATGGCCGTTGCCTCCGGCACTGGCATTTGCCGCCTCGCGATCGATCATTGCCAACAGGCTTTCGTGCAGCTGGAACGGCGCCTGCAATAGCCTATTCAATGGCGGTGTTTGCATCATGCTGGTCAGCTGTAGAAACACTTGGTGCACATCGTCGGATATCTCTTTGTTAGTGGTAAGCAAACCGTAGTCGGTATACATACGAGTCGTCTCCGGATGGTAATTACCAGTGCCTAGGTGCACATACCGTGTCAGTTTGCCTTGCTCCTGACGAACAATTAATGTCAATTTGCAGTGCGTTTTGAATCCAACGATGCCGTAGACGACATGTGCGCCTGCCTCCTGCAGTCGGTTTGCCAAGGAAATATTAGTCGCTTCATCGAATCTGGCGCGCAATTCGACGAGGACGGTTACCTCCTTGCCGGCACTTGCGCCCTCAACCAGGTAGTCCACAATCCGCGAATCCGGGATCGTACGGTAGAGCGTCATCTTAATTGCGACTACCTCAGGATCCTTCGCAGCTGCCTGTACAAGCTCCAGCACAGTACCGAAAGATTCAAAGGGATGATGCAGCAGCACGTCCTGCTTTCGTAGCAATGAGAATATGTCTGGATTGTTTCTCAGACATTTCTGCGTGCCCGACGTGAACGGTGGATACTTCAGATCATTCCGCTCGCACTCGCTGTAAACCGTCATCAGTCGATCTAGATTCACCGGCCCGTCGACCTGGTACATGTCGTTTTGGTCAAGTTCAAACACATCCAGAAGATATCCGGTCAATTCGTCCGGGCAGCGATATGCAACCTCGAGCCGCACGGCTGCACCATAACGGCTGGAGGCAAGTTGCCCTTCGAGCGCGCGCATTAAATTTTCCATTTCCTCTTCGTCAACGTAGAGATCGCTGTTACGGGTAACGCGAAACTGGAAACAACCGGTAATTTCCATTCCAACGAAGAGTGTATCGACAAATGCATGGATGACTGAGGAGAGAAATACGAAGTCGTTGTTGTTCGGGCCGGCGAGATGCTGCGGCAAGCGGATCAATCTAGGCAACGAACGTGGCGCTTGCAGAATCGCTCGTCTGCACGGGCGGCCAAACGCGTGGATACCTTCGAGGCCGATGATGAAGTTCAGACTCTTATTCAGAATTCTCGGAAACGGTCGGGCGGGGTCGAGAGAGATCGGGCTCAGCGTCGGTTCCACCTGTTCTTGGAAGTAGCGCTTGAGCCAGTCACGCTGTACGTCCGTCCAGTTGTCACGCTGAATGAATCTGATGCCCTCCCGGGCCATGGCCGGTATCAGCTCTTCGTTTAATAGGCGGTACTGCTGCGTGACCATGCCGCGCGCAATTTGTGCTATCTCGGGAATCAACTGTTGAGGTGTCAGCATGTCGGGCCCCGTCGGTACCGAGCCGGCTTCGGCGCGCTGTTTCAATCCGCTGACACGGATCTCGAAAAACTCGTCCAGATTCGTCGAAACGATGCATAGAAACTTCAACCGTTCCAGCAGCGGAACGTTTGAATCCGCAGCCTGTTGCATCACCCGGCGATTGAATTCCAGTGCACTTAGCTCACGATTAATATAGTGATCGGGCAGTTTGAGGTTCGCTGTGTCCATTGCTGTTGTTATTGTCCGGTTGGCTGAGATAAGCCGCGCGGATTCTGCCTGTTTAGCCTACCGACCACCTTCGGTCAGACCCTGAATATACCAGCCCAGGACGTCTGGAACGGCAGCCGGCTCTTATGTCATATCGGGTCGCTGACTGGCACGTAGACGCCGCCCAGTACGGCCGCCCGGGATGCCCCGGTCACTGACGGTATAGCGCCCGGTTGGCCAAGCAGCCGCTGACGAGCCAGCCACGCAAATGCGGTGGCTTCAACCCACTCGGGTGCCAGGCCCCAGGCATTGGTGGATTCCACTATCCGGCCCGGCAAGGCCTGCTGCAGGCGTGACATCAGGTGCTGGTTCAACGCGCCCCCTCCGCACACCCCGACTGTGGTTGCCTCGGGGGCGACTGATTCAATCGCTCGCCCGAGTTCTATTGCGGTCAACTCAGCAAGCGTGGCTTGTACATCCTCCGGTTCAGCTGCGCGATCCAATTGCGCGATCAGACCGTCAAGCCAATCCAAATGGAAGTGTTCCCGCCCAGTGCTTTTTGGTGGCATGCGCCCGAAGTACGGGTCGGCACGCAACAGGGCCAGCAATTCCGCATTCACTTTCCCCGAGGCAGCCCAGGTGCCATTGTCATCATATGGCATGCCGCGATTTCGACTGGCCCATCCATCCATCAGGGTATTGCCCGGACCGACGTCGAATCCCGTGACCGCTTGGCCGGGCCGCAGCACGGTGATATTGGCGATACCGCCGATATTGATGACGACGCGAGCGGCGGTTGGGCTGGCGAACATCCATTCGTGAAAGGCGGGTACCAATGGTGCGCCTTGGCCGCCGAGCGCAATATCGGCGCTACGAAAATCGCCAACCGTGACGATGCCGGTTAGCGTGGCAAGTGTTGATGGATTGCCAAGCTGCAAAGAAAATGGTGGCGTTGAGTCGGGGGAATGACAAACCGTTTGTCCATGACTACCGATCGCGGTGATACGGTCCGTTCCAACCTGCGCGGCGGCGAGAACTTTGCCGACCACCGTAGCGTAGGTGATCGCGATTTGCTCGTGCAGCGATCCGATGTCTTCGAGCCGAATATGCCCACGCGCATCGATTAGATCCTGCAATCTGTGTCGCAGCTGTTCCGGGTAGTCGTCGGTCAGCTGGTGCAGTAATTTGCTTTTTTGCCCGGCGAATTCCACCAGCACACAGTCACTGCCGTCCAGGCTGGTGCCGGACATCAGGCCGATATAGAGCTCGGTCTCCATGTGCTGATTGTTCCTGGTTGCAGCGGTGGGATTGCCGGGTTGCAGCCGCGGCGCGCTTCATTCAAGTCGTGTTCGATGCAGTCAATCCAACCAGAATTTGCTGTTTGGCGTCCAGTCTGAGCAGCATAGGACGGCTTGCTCTCACAAAATCTTCACGGAGTGCCGGATCTATCGGATCGGCTGCCGGCAACGTGACCGTGCGCGGATTCATATGTACGCCATTCTTGCGGTACTCGTAGTGCAGATGAGGCCCCGTGGCGAGCCCAGTCTGGCCCACGTAGCCGATAATATCGCCTTGGCGGACCCGGGTTCCGTTGCGCGCCTTGCCGGAGAATCGCGATAGATGCCCATACAAGGTTGTGATATTGCCACCATGTTGAACAATGACCGCATTGCCGTAGCCGCCTTTCCTGCCGCGATATATTACTTTGCCGTCGCCGGCAGCCTGCACGGGAGTGCCTGAAGGCGCAGCGTAGTCAACACCCTTGTGGGCTCTGATCGTATTCAGCTTGGGGTGGCGCCGCCGCGGATTAAAATTCGAACTTACTCTAGCGAAGCTGACCGGAGCCCTTACGAATGCCTTGCGGACGTTATTACCCTGCGGCGTAAAGTAATCGATCTGGCCTTCAGGCCCCACGTACCTGAGTGCACGGAATACTTCGCCCTGGTTGACAAATTCGGCGGCAAGTATGTCGCCTTGTTTAATTAGTTCTCCGTTGCGCCAGAGTTCCTCAAAAATCACGACGAATTCGTCCCCTTCACGGATGTCCAGCGCAAAGTCGATGTCCCAGGCAAAAATGCCTGCAAGATTCATGATGCTCTGATCTGAGATACCCGCTTCGGCGGCGGATTCAAACAGTGAGCTGGAAATGCGTCCACCGGCAACGACCTGACGTGGAACGATCTCGTGCTTTACCATTTCCGCAAGGTATTCGTCGCCTGAGCGAGAAACTTGCAGCGAGGTCGCAAAGTCAATTTCCCGGCTTAGGCTCAGAACCCGGCCGTCGTGATGCCTGATCGCAATCGCATCCCCGGGCTTGAGAAGGCGAAGATGCTTGTGCGACAAATCCGACTGCATCAGGGTTGTGAGGTCGGGTATGCTCAAATGGTTCCTGCGGAACATTCGATCGAGGCTGTCGCCGCGTCGAACGTTCAGCAACGTGATTTCTCCGGCAGGCTCCGCGTGCACGGATGAGGTCGGCCCGTTCTTCTGAGCGGCTTCTGTGTCGTCCGAGTCCGGCAATGCGTGCGGCGTAGTGATTAAAGTAACCCCGTTCAGCGTCGAACCCCCAGGTGCCACGTTGGGCAGGATGTACACAACCGACAGCAACGGGAAACCCAGGCCCGCAATGAACCATGGTAGCCAGCGCGCACGGAGGCGCGACGGCGCGATGGTTGGCTTATAGTCCTGCATCATGGGTTGCTGTAAGGTCACCTGTCCCTCCCCGGCGCCGGGTCTCAATCTCGCGTCCCGTACACAGACACGTATGCTGGTCGGCCCCTGTGGTGCCGCGATTTTTGCGGCCCGATCAGTGCTGCGACCGGAATGCCTTGCTTAGCTTGGCTAGGCTCCAGGGCCCGCGGCGGAATTATCAGCAAATAAGAGCCACGAGGTCAACGACGCAGGTCAATTATTGGTATTTGAGCGGGTATCTAATCGTCACATGAGACATTTGTCCCAGCAGCTGGCCGGCGATCGGTCGACCATATGCGGCGAATTGTTTATGCTCGGCGCCCCGGACCGTACACAGGCCTCCGGATACTGCATAAGGGAAGTGACCGGCCGTCGGGTGTGCTAACAGAGGTAATAGATGAAGGCGGTCGACGAACAAATATTGGCAATCAAGCGAGGCGCCGAGGAGATCCTCGTTGAGGATGAATTGCGCGACAAGCTGACATCCGGTCGGCCACTGCGCGTCAAGGCAGGATTTGACCCTACTGCTCCCGATTTGCACTTGGGGCATACGGTGCTGATAAATAAGATGCGTCAGTTTCAGGATCTCGGTCACGAAGTTATCTTTCTGATTGGCGATTTCACCGGGATGATCGGCGACCCGTCCGGACGTAATGCGACACGGCCGGCACTGACCGCAGATGAGGTGAAGCACAATGCTGACACCTATAAAAGCCAGATTTTCCGGATTCTGGATGAGGCCAAAACGCGGGTGGACTTTAATTCCCGCTGGATGAACAAACTGGATGCGGCTGGGCTAATCGAGCTGGCGGCCAAACACACCGTGGCACGGATGCTCGAGCGTGACGATTTTAATGAGCGCTACAAGAGCGAGCAACCGATCTCGATCCACGAATTTCTGTATCCGCTGGTTCAGGGC
>JAUWKW010000256.1 GCA_030614035.1 Chromatiales bacterium
GTCTGACCCGGCCGCTCATTTTTCGAGCCGACGTGGTACCAGATGTTGACCGAAACAATTGGCGCTTTGCGATCTTCATGCACGATTAGCGTCAAGCCGTTGTCGAGGACAAATAGCTCGTAGGGAATCAGGGCTTCATCCGCGCAAACTGTCGTTGCGATTAGAAGGCCTATGAGCACAGCGCCGTGCCGCCGTAAATTCTTGAATGATGAACGCATTGATGGTTCCCGGTCGGGTTGATCGTTTGTTTAGGACAGCGATTCTAGCAAACAGTGCCGCGGCTGCTCACAGCTTACGCGATCCGACCCGGATTGCGACGGCGGCCGGGCGCGACCACATGAGATCCTCCGTTATACTGAGCGTTGCTGAGAGAATCTCATGGGGAATCAGATACAGGAACGGCCAAGGGCCGGTTCAGCCCGAATAATCAGGACCGTTTCCGATGAATCCCAATAATCAGCGGCGTGGCTTGTATCGGGCGATTGCGCCCACGAGCAGCGGTCATCTACCCGTCACCGTGCCGCATGAAATCTACTTCGAGGAGTGCGGGAATCCCGCCGGAAAACCGGTCGTGTTTGTTCATGGTGGCCCAGGGGCGGCTACCAGCGGTGCGGCCCGGCGTTTCTTCAATCCGAAGCGCTACCGGATCGTCTTATTCGACCAGCGTGGCGCAGGCAAGAGCCGACCGCATGCGTGTCTGGATGACAATACGACTGGCGATCTGGTCAGCGATATCGAGGCGCTGCGCAGCTACCTCGGTATCGAGCGCTGGCAGGTTTTTGGTGGCTCCTGGGGTAGTACGCTGGCATTGATCTATTCTCAGGCTCACCCGCAGCGGGTGACAGAATTGGTGCTGCGGGGAATTTTCCTGATGCGCCCGCAGGAGCTGCACTGGTTCTATCAGGACGGTGCCAGCCGTATCTACCCGGATCACTGGGAGAAGTTTCTCGCGCCGATCCCCGTTAACGAGCGTGCGGATCTGCTGCAGGCCTATCACCGACGGTTGATGGGCGATGATCGCCAGCAGCAGCTCGAGGCGGCGCGTGCGTGGTCATTATGGGAAGGCGTGACCAGCAACATGGTCATGTCAGATGCGGGCGTGGAGCGATTCCGCGAGGACGAGTTTGCGCTGGCACTGGCACGGATTGAGACTCACTATTTTGTCAACCACGGATTCATGGATCATCCGGAACAGATTTTCCAGAACCTGGACCGTATACGAACGATTCCTGCGGTGATTGTTCAAGGGCGTTATGATCTGGTTTGTCCGATGACGACCGCATGGGAGCTTCACCGCGCCTGGCCGGAAGCCGAATTCCGCATCGTTCCCGACGCTGGCCATTCGGCTTTCGAGGCGGGCACGGTACATGAACTGGTAAGTGCTACCGATCGCTTCGCGGAATGAACAGAGGTGGCTGTGACATCGCTATTGATTAAGGATGCGCTGCTGGTCAACGAAGGCCGCACCCGGGAATGCGACGTGCTGGTTCGTCATGGGCGGTTTCAACAGATTGCCTCGAATATTGCCGCGACCGATACTGATCAGGTCATCGAAGCCAAAGGTCGCTACCTGCTGCCCGGGATGATTGACGATCAGGTGCACTTCCGGGAACCGGGCCTGACCCACAAAGGCGACATCGCGACCGAATCGGCAGCTGCCGCTGCCGGCGGCATTACCAGTTTCATGGACATGCCGAATGTCGTACCGCCGACGACGACCCGTAAATTGTTGGCCAAGCGGTATGCACTGGCCGAGGGCCGGGCCCGTGGTAATTACGCCTTTTATCTCGGCGCGACCAACTCAAATATCGACCAGCTCAGGGCGCTGGAGACCGGTGAGGCCTGTGGCGTCAAGGTGTTCATGGGGGCCTCGACCGGTGAAATGCTCGTCGACGATGATCTGGCGCTGAACGCGATATTTGCTGATTCACCGCTTTTGATTGCGACGCATTGCGAAGATACCCCGACAATCAAGGCGCACGAAGAAGAATTTCGCCAACAGTACGGTGACGACGTGCCGATGTCGGCGCACCCGCTGATACGATCGGCGGACGCCTGTTACAAATCTTCATCGCTGGCGGTCGAGCTGGCGAAAAAGCACGACTCCCGCTTGCATGTGCTGCATCTAACGACAGCGCGTGAAACTCAGCTGTTTGATTCAGGGCCGATAGGCAAAAAGCGGATTACCTCTGAGGTCTGTGTGCATTATCTTTTGTTTGATGAAAGTGCCTATGAACAACTTGGTACGCTAATCAAGTGCAACCCGGCAATCAAAACACACGCCGATCAGCAAGGTTTGCTCGACGCGCTAATCGAGGGCCGGATCGACGTGATCGCCACTGACCATGCACCGCATACGATTGAGGAAAAGAACAACAAATATTTCGACGCACCAGCCGGGCTACCACTGGCACAGCACGCCGTTCTAATGGTTTTAGAGCATGTACATGACAAAAACATGAGCATCGAACTGGCCGTCGAAAAAATGAGTCACGCCGTCGCCGAGTTGTTCGGAATTCGCGAGCGCGGCTATGTCCGGGAAGATTACTGGGCCGATGTAGTGCTCGTCGATATGAACCGGAACACTGAGGTGACCGCCGAAAACATTTTGGCGAAATGCGGCTGGTCGCCGTTCGAGCACACGCATTTTCGTTCCAGTATCGACACGACCATCATCAACGGTGAAATCGTCTACGATGCAGGTGCATTGACCGGCGCGATTTCCGGCCAGCGACTCGAATTCGCTGCATGGGATTGACGTGACTGATTCCCGGATCCCCGGGATTCAGCGAAGGCCTGAAAACTGATCCAATTCGAACGAACTTTTCCGTGAACCTCGACGGACGGATCGAACCTGAATACATAGATAAATAAGGAGAATGCGATGAAGAGTGTGGCCGTGTTCTTGCGACTGACCCTGATCGGGGGTGTCATATTTCTGATTCCACTGGTTATTGTCGTCG
>JAUWKW010000210.1 GCA_030614035.1 Chromatiales bacterium
ACGCGCTTACCGCACAGCTATTCGGGTGAACCCGTATTTTATTCCTGCCTACGTAAACCTGTCGGATCTTTTCCGGGTCATGGAAGCCGAGGCGCAGGGTGAGTTGATCCTGCGCGACGGGCTGCAATTACTGCCGGGTCAGGGAGCATTACACCACTCGCTGGGATTGATGCTGGTTCGGGACGGCCGCATAGACGAGGCAATGACCGAACTTGCCTTCGCCGCGCAATCTCAGGATGCGACACCGCGCTACGCGCTGGCCTATGCACTTGCGATCGACGCGCAGGGTAATACTGGCGATGCTATCGCTTATCTGAATGAGTCGCGCCGCCGATTTTCAGACGATCGGGTGTTGATTGCGGCGCTGCTGATCATGTACGAGCGCATCGGCGACATGGCCGCGGTCGCAGAATTGCGCGGTTTGATCGATATCCCGATGGAGAGTTCGGAGCAGGCCGCCCCATAGCGGCAACATGCGCGGCAATTGAGCGACACGCCGACACGAGGATTGCGCAGTCATCTCGCCCTGAATGCAGCCAGGCGGTCTGTCCTGCATCGGATCACTAGATAAGCGGGTGCAAAATTCCATCGCGGTTGACGTTTCGCTGCGCAAAGATGTACTGTCGCTCGCGGTGCTACATGTGGCTCGTCGCCGGTCAGGCGATGGGTTAACGGGAAGACGGTGCGCCAGCTTTTATAAGCCGGCAATGCCGTCACTGCCCCCGCAACGGTGGGCGAGGGTCGGAGCGATCAATTCTGGCCACTGTGCTGCACAGCATGGGAAGGCGATCGCCCCGATAGTTACTTGTAACGACCTCGCGAGTCCGGATACCGGCCTGTAGCGTACTGAAATAACGTTGGGTCTCGGTGGGAGGCTGCGTGATGATACCCGTCATGCTCTTCTGACTGTTTCAAACGTTTGCAACCCGTTTGCGGGCAACGCAGCCGTTTGCTTCTGGTTCTGTCGCCGCTGATCTGACAATGACGACCCGTGCTCGGGTGTGAGTGCGAGTGGAGAGAACCAATGCGCTACCTTTATATGACCATGGCGTTTGCCGGCTGCTTGTCTGCAACGTCTGCTGGATTGGCCGACGAAGAACGGGAAGAGCTGGAAACGATAGTCGTTACGGCTTCACGGATTCCAGCGCCTATCGCCGAGGTTGCCAGTTCAGTTACGGTAATCGAACGCCAGCATATTGTTGACCGCCAATCCATTTTCGTCAGTGACCTGCTCAGGGACGTTCCCGGCGTTGCTGTCAGCCGGCAGGGCCCGGCCGGCACGGTGACCGAGGTTCGTGTCCGGGGTGCAGAAGCAAACCAGGTCATGGTCCTGGTCGACGGCATCAGGGCCAATGACCCTGCGTTTACCGATACGTTCAGTTTCACAGACCTGACCGCGTTTGATGTCGAGCGCGTCGAGGTGGTCCGCGGCCCGCAAAGTGCGCTGTGGGGAAGCGACGCGATGGCCGGGGTCATCAACGTGATCACGCGCCGCCCGGAGGAAGGGTCAACTACCGAAGCGTTTCTCGAAGGCGGTTCCTTCGAAACTATCGTTGCCGGCGGCCGCTTTGCGACGCAGACTGACCGTTACCAGTTTGATGGCAGCCTGTCGTATCTGGAAAGCGACGGTTCCAATATCGCGCGCAGCGGTGACGAAAATGATGGCTACGAGAACATTACCGGCACTGTCCGGGCGGGATACACGACTGACTCCAACATCAACCTGGAATTTGTCGGTCGGTACACTGGCTCCACGACAGAGTTCGACACCATCGATTCCCAGTGCGATCCAATCACATTCGTTTGCACCGGAACCGGGCTACCTGCCGATGCGGACCTGGAATCCGAAAACTCGCAAACGTTAATGCGCTTCGGCGGTGATCTGAGATCATTCGATGGCCACTGGAAAAACGTCGCCTGGCTGGCAGCCAGCAACACCGATCACGACCGCCGTACCGATGGCATCAAGGTCGGGTCTGACGAGGGCGAGCGCTACGGCGTTTATTACCAGTCCACTTGGGACTTTGCACCGGAGGAACGAGTAGACAGTGCACAGACAGTCACTTTTGCGATGGATCATGAGCGGCTGGAGTACACGCGCGATAATCTTAACGAGAAGATGTACACAACCGGTTTCGTATTCGAGGGCCGCACGCGTTTCTGGGAGCAGCTGTATCTGTCGGCTGCGGTTCGTCACGACTCGAACAGCGATTTCGACGACGTCAACACCTGGCGTGTAACCAGCCTGTATACGTTTTCGCGAGCAGGCACCCGGCTGCACGCGGATTTTGGAACCGGGCAGAAGGCCCCGACATTCACGGAGCGCTACAGCTTTTTCCCCGCCTTTTTTATCGGCAATCCAGATCTCGAACCGGAAAAGTCCCGTGGCTGGGAGTTCGGCGTCAGTCAGCCGTTCGCAGATGGACGTTGGGAAATCCAGGCAACTTATTTCAAGGAACGTCTAGAGAATGAAATCGCCAGCTTCGTATTTGACCCGGTCACGTTCTTATTTACTGCGGAAAACGTAGACGGCTCCAGCCATCGGACGGGTGTTGAAACGGCCTTGCAGGCATCTATCACCGAAAATTTCGAGGCTGCGGCGACGTATACCTACCTCGATGCGGATCAGCCGGACGGGGCCGGCGGATTCACCGCTGAGGTCAGGCGTCCCAGGCACATGGCCAGCGCCAATTTTAATTACCGGTTCATGGAGTCACGCGGGAACATCAATCTGAACCTGTCGTATACCGGTGATCAATACGACACCTTTTTCCCACCCGGTGCGGCCGGTCAGCAGATCAAACTGGACAGCTATACGCTGGTGAATCTAGCGGCTTCGTACCAGGCAACGAACCGGGTGCGTGTCTATGGGCGCATCGAAAACCTGTTCGATGAGGCGTACGAGGATGTCATCGGTTTCAACACTCCGGGCATTGGGGCTTTCGTCGGAGTGCAGGTCAAAAGCGGGCGGTGAACCTTGAGCCGCCAGTCTAAAGTCCTGTTGTCCTGGAGCAGCGGCAAGGACTCGGCGTGGGCCCTGCAAGTCCTGCGCGGGCAGCCGGACATTGAGTTGGCAGGGCTGCTGACGACGTTCAATCAGCAGGCGGACCGCGTTGCAATGCACGCAGTGCGCCGAGAGCTCGTGGAGATGCAGGCAACCGCTGTTTCCCTGCCGCTGTTTCCGGTCGATCTGCCGTGGCCTTGCCCAAACGAAGAGTACGAAAAAATCCTGACCGGCGCGCTGACAGAGCTGAAAAACAGGCTTTCAATTACGCATGTCGCTTTCGGCGACTTGTATCTCGAAGACGTTCGTGCCTACCGCGAAAGGCAAATGGCCGAACTGGACCTGAAACCAGTGTTCCCATTGTGGGGTCGCTCAACGGAGTCCCTGGCCAGAGACATGATCAACGGCGGATTAGTCGCCACGCTAAGTTGTATCGATCGCGAGCAGTTATCAGCTTCATTTTCGGGTAATCCCTTTGATCTTGAGTTTCTCACCAGACGGCCGGCCACGGTATACGCTTGTGGAGAAAATGGTGAATTCCATA
>JAUWKW010000234.1 GCA_030614035.1 Chromatiales bacterium
CTCTTCAATCGAGGTCACCCCAACTCCCGGCAGGTCAAAGTCTTGGTAGACACAAGCGCTTGCGCCAAGCAACGGATGCTATCACCTCTATCGGTTCACCCGCAGGTTGATTGAGTCCAGATCTATTATGATTCCTGCTAGATAGCTGTGCGCCGATCAGTATAATCGCGCATCGACTTCGATTACCAAGAATCAACGAAGGCCCCACGAATTCCGTCCGGAGGAACCAGCGATATGCACCAGTCGATTGCCGTTCTAATCGTCACGCTCCTTGTTGGGCTAAACGTCACGGCCTGTTCGGATAAACCCGAGCAGATGGGCATTGCGGTAGACGGCGGACGCCTTGCAGTCGTCGACATGCACTTGCACACCGGGACCTGGGATGGCTCACCACCACGTTTCCAGCAGCGTCTGTCGGGCCGCGTGCCAACAGGTTTCAAGTGGACGATGAAGCTGTTCATGGACAACAACCTAAAGGGCGAGAGTATTCTCGGCCAGCTGGACAATGCGGGGATAAGCGGTGTAGCGGTCTATGCACTTTGGAGTCCGGCCACGACCGGGATTGCGACGCACGAATACGTTGCTGAACAGGTCGCCGTTGCGCCGGACCGTTTGTTCGGATTTGCGAGCCTGCGTGTAGACCACTGGAACCAGGATGGACCAGAGCAGTTGCAAAAAATGGAGGAGGCCATCCGGGAATTCGGCATGGTCGGCGTCAAGATCGCCCACGGGCATCAGCAGTTTCGCCTGGACGACCCCCGGTATTACGGCATCTACGAAGTCGCGGCCCGGCAAGGTACCCCGATTTACCTGCATACCGGCACTAGCCCAAATCCCGGGACGCGCACCGAACCACCGTACTGCGATCCGGCATACCTGGAAGATGCCATTCGTCGGTATCCCAATACAGTTTTTATTCTGGGTCACTCCGGCTACGACAGTTTCAATCGGGCGCTGACCTATACCGATTCGGCGATCGACCTCGCTGTGCGTTACCCGAACGTCTACCTGGAACCAGGCGCGCTGGGCGCTGAACGTGCTGAACTGGTCTTACAGGATTATCTGGCGCGTATCCGGGAGGCCGGCGTGATCGAGAAGTTGCTCTATGGATCGGACGGGCCGCAGTTTCCCGGCTATGTGAAGTCCCACCTGGAGGCGTTTGTTGCGGGAATGGAGGAAGCCGGTTATTCGGCCGACGAAATGCGTATGATCCTGGCCCGCAATTTCACACGCGTTTTCGGTATGCCAACGATTAGTTTGGAGAATCAGGATTCATGAGCGGAAAGAGATATACGCGTGTAGGGCACGGATCGGTTCTGGATTTCGCTGTGGTTCGGCACATGCGCAGCATAATAACGGTACTGACTGGTGCACTGGTTTTCGCATGTAGCGAAGCGCCGGTGGCACCGCTCCCGGTTGAGCTGACCCTGGGGATATCGGCTCCGGCAGATGTGGACCCGTCGGCGACAGTGTACTTGTCCGTTTATCACGCCTGGACGGGTGAGGGAGATCTGCGTCACCCGCTGGAAATGATCGAAAGCTTTGAGACGAAACTCGGCACGTCGACTTTTGCGTTTAACTATCCGGTCGAAGGCGGCGACGGCCTGGTGGTGTACGCCTGGGTGGATACTGATGGGGACGCTATTCATTGCACGCCTGCCGGACGCCGGGATTTGGCCGATCTGGCCGAAGTTGGCGAGTTTCCATCGGAGCAGGCCTCGGTGTCGCTGTTTCTGGAAGTACCGTGCGCCGGACCGGAATGGTTCTTCCCCGGGCCGGTGCCGAAACAGGTGCAGCAACGGCCAGGCTACGTTCCCACGGTCCTGATTACCGGTTCGAATCGCGGTCTCGGGCTGGAATTCACCCGGCAATACGCCGAAGCCGGCTGGAAGGGCATCGCGACAGCCAGGCGCCCCGATGCTGCTGAAGAATTGCAGGCACTGGCGGAGGCGCATACAAACCTCGTCATCGAACAGCTGGACGTTACGGACTTCGACATGATCGAAGCCCTGGCTACGAAGTACCAGGGCCAGCCGATCGACGTGCTGCTAAATAATGCGGGCATTGCTGGTGACCCGAGCCCGCAGCAGATATTTCGAAAGTTCGACTTCGAGTATTTCGAGTCCTACATTCGTACGAATGCGATCGGACCCGCGAAAATATCCGAGACGTTCCTGAGCAACGTGCAGGCCAGCGAGGAAAAGATAATCGCGGTCATAACGTCGCGTGCCGGGTCATTTACCGAAGCCGAAGCCGGCGGCATACCGGGGACGACTTTCTATCGCGTCAGTAAAGCGGCACTGAATATGTTCATGGTCGAAATTGCTGCAGCGCTGGAAAAACGCGGCGTTACCGTGGTGTTATTGAACCCTGGCATGGTTGACACTCGCGGCGGGATGCTGGTTGAAATGAATGAAAAGATGAATCTTGGGCTGACGATTACGCCGATCGAGGAAAGCATCAGCGGCATGATCGAAATAATCTCCAGCATACCGCTGGAAGATTCCGGAATAATGCACCAGTATTCCGGTGAACCGATGAGTTTCTAGGGGTCGAGAGGAGAGGATTTCCCGATCGGAGCCTCAAACAAACTCGGCGACCAGTTGGTTTTGCTTTAGGCGAGACTGTGTTGGAGCGAGCCAAAACGATTCTTCCGCAGTTCGGCATCGATGCTGCCGAAGTCAGCCCACTGGGTACCGGCCTGATCAACCAGACATTCCTGATTGGCGCCACTGACAACGATCAATTTGTCCTGCAATGCCTGAACCCGGTGTTCTCGCCGGCGATTAACACGGACATCGATGTGGTCACTCGGCAACTTGCAGCAGCCGGCCATCAGACTCAACTGCTGGTGCCGGCACAAGACGGCCAACTGTGGGTCGAGTCGGCTGGCGAAATCTGGCGGTTGTTGACCTACGTACCAGGGATCTGCCGCGATACGCTGGATCAGCCCGAACAGGTACGGGAGGCGGGCGCCTTGCTGGCACGTTTTCACCTGGCGCTCAGCGAATTGCAACACGAATTTGTCAATGTCCGCCCGGGCGTGCATGACACGGCCCGACACCTCAAGGCATTGCGTGCTGCGCTGGATTCCGGGCAGGACCATCCGGACTACGCGGAGATCGAGTCGCTGGCAAACGAAATCCTGTCATTGTCGAAACAACTACCGGTGTTACCGAGGCTGCGAGATTGCGTTGTACATGGGGATCCGAAGATATCCAATGTCGTGTTCGACGAAGCCGACGGCAGAGCAG
>JAUWKW010000083.1 GCA_030614035.1 Chromatiales bacterium
CGCTGGGTGGCAACGCGGCGACCAACGCGGGCGGTAACCGGGTCATTCGCTACGGTATGACGCGGGACATGGTGCTTGGACTGGAAGCGGTACTGGCAGACGGCACGCTGATTTCGTCGATGAACACGATGCTTAAGAACAATGCCGGCTACGATTTGAAGCATCTGTTTATAGGCACCGAGGGAACGCTCGGTGTCATCACGCGGTTGGTCATGCGGCTGCGACCGATGTGGCGCAGCCAGGAAACAGCCCTGATTGCGTGCACCGATTTTGCCAGCGTGACTGGTTTATTGAACCGGATGGACAGCCTGCTCGGTGGAACGATGAGTGCTTTCGAGGTGATGTGGCGGGACTATTATCAACTGGTGACATCGCCGCCGGCTAATTCGGTACCGCCACTGGCCGCTGATTACCCTTACTACGTGCTGCTCGAAGCGCTGGGCGGTGACCCGACCCAGGACACCGAACGCTTCATTGAAAGCATTGCGGCGGCGGAAGTCGACGGATTGGTCGTAGAGGCTGCACTGGCCAAGTCACGGTCAGAACGTGACGCGATGTGGGCGATACGCGATGATGTGGAGCAGTGCCTGCAATTCGGGCCGTGCCTCGTCTTCGACGTAAGCCTCGGTTTAAAGCACATGGAGACCTACGTGACCGAAGTCATTGCCAACCTGAAAAGTCGCTGGAAAGAGCCCTACGCATTTGTATTTGGCCACCTCGGCGACGGCAACATTCATTTTGTTATCGCTACCGGGGATGGGTCAGCCGCCAACCGGAGGGCCGTTGAAGAGTCGGTTTACGAGCCTTTAAAGCGCATAGACGGGTCGGTATCGGCTGAGCACGGCATCGGTTTGGAGAAAAAGCCGTATCTATCGTGGTGTCGCAGCGCGAATGAAATCGAATTGATGCGTACACTGAAACAGACCATGGATCCGATCGGGATTCTGAACCCGGGCAAGATTTTTGATTTGGCGGCGACGGAATAAGTCCGGGGCTCTGTATGCCTGATGATCCCGTGGTCTGGGCCCCGACGCCCGAACGCGCCGCGCAGTCAAATCTTGCCCGCTTCATGGCGCGCGCCGCTGAGTGTGCTGGCCAGCCCGTTACCGACTACGATGCGTTGTACCGGTGGTCGGTTGATCAGCCGACTGCATTTTGGCCGCTGTTAGCCGATTTCACGGACGTTCGGTTTGATCAGCTCGGTCAATCCGTTCTCGAGGATGGCGACAAAATGCCGGGCGCCCAATGGTTTGCCGACAGCAGCCTGAACTTTGCCGGGAACCTTCTTAAATACCGGGATGAGCGGCCGGCAATTATTTTCCGCAGTGAAACCGGCACGCGTATCGAACTCAGCTTCGCTGATCTCTACCACGAAGTTTCGCGGGTTGCGTCCGCACTGCGCGCGGCCGGCGTCGATGGTGGCGATCGCGTGGCCGCGTTCATGCCGAATCACCCTCAGACGGTGATCGCGATGCTGGCCGCCACGAGCATCGGTGCGATTTGGTCATCCTGTTCACCGGATTTCGGAGTGAACGGAGTGTTGGACCGTTTTGGCCAGATCGCGCCCAAAGTCCTGTTCACGACCGACGGATATTCCTATGCCGGCAAACAGATCGACTCGATAGCGCCGGTTGCACAGATCAGCCGGTCGCTAGCCGGCCTCGAACATGTCGTGGTAGTGCCGTTCCTGAATGCCAGGCCGGACATTCGGACCGTCGAAAAGGGCAGCCTTTACGAGGACTTCGTAGCCAGTACGAGCGTTATCGACTTCCAGTCGTTGCCGTTCAACCACCCCGTCTATGTCCTGTATTCCTCCGGGACGACCGGTGTGCCCAAATGCATTGTGCACGGGGCCGGTGGAACCTTGTTGCAGCACCTCAAGGAACACGCTCTGCATGTTGACCTGACGCGTGACGATCGCTTGTTTTACTTTACGACCTGCGGCTGGATGATGTGGAATTGGCTGGTCAGTGGTTTGGCGAGCGGAGCTACGATCGTCCTATACGACGGATCGCCTATGCATCCGGATGTCGGCTCACTGTGGCAACTGGCCGAGGACGAAGAGATCACGGTGTTCGGGACCAGCGCCAAGTTTCTGACGGCGGTGGAAAAGGCTGGCTATGTCCCAAAAAAGCATAAGCTGGCCAGTATGCGCATGATTCTGTCAACGGGATCACCATTGGCTCCAGAGAGTTACGATTTCGTGTATCAGCAAGTAAAGGACGATGTGCAGCTGTGTTCGATATCCGGTGGTACCGATCTGATTTCCTGTTTCGCGCTCGGGAATCCGTTGTTGCCGGTCAGACGCGGCGAGCTGCAATCGCGGGGTCTCGGCATGGCGGTAGAGATTTATGGGGAGAATGGTGAGCCGCAGGCTGTTGGCAACCGCGGTGAATTGGTTTGCACACGTCCGTTTCCATCGATGCCGGTGGGATTCTGGGACGATCCGGACGGCAGCCGCTACCGAGCCGCGTACTTCGAACGCTTTCCCGGTGTCTGGACCCATGGAGACGATGCTGAACTGACACCTGCCGGCGGCATGATTATCTACGGAAGGTCCGACGCGATTCTGAATCCGGGCGGTATTCGCATCGGTACCGCAGAAATCTACCGGCAGGTCGAAAAGCTTGATGAGGTGGTCGAGAGTATCGCGGTCGGTCAGCAATGGGAGGACGACGTACGCGTTGTCCTGTTCGTCGTACTTCGGCCCGGCTTAGAACTCACTGAAGCGCTTGAGGAGAACATCCGTGATGTGATCCGAACGAATGCCTCGCCCCGGCACGTACCGGCCAAAATACTCGATGTGCCGGACATTCCCCGGACACGCAGCGGCAAGCTTGTCGAATTGGCGGTGCGCGCCACGGTCCATGGAGAGTCGATTAACAACACAGACGCGATCGCAAATCCTGAATCCCTGGAATATTTTCGCAATCGTCCAGAACTTTCCGTTGACTAACGCGGTAAGTCCACTCTAAAGCGATTTACATGGGTCAAAACCGATATCAGTCCTGGGGACGCTACCCAAAAGCAGAGCAGACAGTGCTGAAAATGCTTTGGCGGCATGAACCCATCCCATCGTCGGACGGTGCAACCGGTAGTATTTTGCCTTTCGGTAACGGGCGCAGTTACGGCGACAGTTGCCTCAACGATGGTGGGACGCTGATTGATACGCGTTCACTGGATCGATTTATTCATTTCGATCCCGAGCAAGGCATACTGCGCTGTGAAGCGGGAGTGCTGTTGTCCGATATTGTTGAGCTGATTGTGCCGCGCGGGTGGTTTCTGCCAGTTACTCCGGCGACGCAATACGTCACGATCGGTGGCGCTATTGCCAACGATATTCATGGCAAGAATCATCATCGCTCGGGCACTTTCGGTTGTCATGTCAGCGCGTTCGAATTGTTACGATCCGACGGCTCACGAATGTTGTGCTCGGAGATAGAAAATCCCGAATGGTTCAGCGCAACAATCGGGGGGCTTGGGTTGACCGGTGTCATCACATGGGTCGAGATTTTGCTAAAACCCATCATGAGCCCGCACGTGCTAGAGGAAACCATTCGCTTCGCCAACCTGGACGAGTTTTTCAGTATCAGTGAGGAATCGGACACCACGTTTGAATATACCGTCGCGTGGATAGACTGCACGGCAAAGGGAGAGCGCCTGGGACGGGGGCTATTCAGGCGCGCGAACCACGGCGCCGCGTCGCTGCGCGGGCGTCGGTCGACGAAATACACGGCACAGGTGCTTCCGATCGTTCCATCTGCGCTGCTGGTAAATCGAATCAGCCTGCGGGCAGTCAATTCGCTTTACTACCGTAATCAGATTCAGGCGCGTCGCACGAGGACAAAACATTTCGAGTCGTTTTTCTATCCGTTGGATGCCGTTGGCCGCTGGAACCGGATGTACGGGTCGCGGGGATTTTTGCAATACCAATGTGTCTTGCCGCACTCCGACGGGGCAAGTGCGCTGCGGGAAATGCTGGAGGCAGTCGCCGCATCCGGCCTGGGTTCGTTTCTCGCGGCGTTAAAACTATTTGGGGACAAGGAGTCACCAGGGCTGATGTCGTTCCCGCGCCCCGGTGTGACGCTGGCGCTCGATTTTCCGAATAAACCGAAGGCGAGGGACTTGCTGGACAGCCTTGACGAGATAACCCGGACCGCTGGCGGCGCCGTATATCCAGCCAAGGACGCACGCATGAGCCCGAAGAGTTACCAGGTCTATTTCCCGAAATGGGAGGAATTTGCCCGTTACATTGATCCCCGGTGTTCATCGAGTTTCTGGCGTCGGGTAACGGGACCGGCTGAATGAGAAAGCTGATGATTATTGGCGCCAGTTCGGCCATTGCCGAGGCGACGGCGAGGTTATTTGCCATGGATGGAGACCGCATGTTTCTCGTGGGTAGGGACAGCGCCAGGCTTGAGGCCATCGCGGACGATCTCCGTGTCCGCGGCGCTGCGCAGGTTGCGACGGCGATCATGGATGCAACCGACGATGACCTGCATGCAGGAGTTGTGGAGCAAGCGATCGCCGAAATGGATGGACTGGACACTGTTCTTATTGCGCATGGCACGATGCCAGACCAGGCTACGACGGAACGATCGGTTGATGCGGCTCGGGCTGTAATCGAAACCAACCTATTTAGCGTTGTATCGCTGCTAACACTGGTTGCCAATTACATGGAACAACAGCGCGAGGGTCTCATTGCAGTTATCTCATCGGTTGCCGGGGATCGCGGACGCAAAAGCAACTATACGTACGGATCATCCAAGGCCGCCGTCAGTGCATATCTGCAGGGACTCAGGAACCGGTTACAGACTGCCGGCGTTCACGTAGTGACAATCAAACCCGGCCTTGTCGATACACCGATGATGGCACGATTCGCAGATAAGAATTTCCTGTATGCGCAGCCGGCCAGGATTGCCAAGGGAATCCGGCGCGCAATCAATCGCAAACGCAATGTCGTTTACCTGCCGGCATTTTGGCGGCCGATCATGTTCGTGGTCCGCGCACTGCCTGAAAGCCTGTTCAAGCGGTTGAATTACTAGCCTGCACCTCACTTCCACGGCGTTCGAATTCGACTGGTGCAGTGCCCGTCCGTGCTCTATGCTCAACACTCAGTGCGCTTGCCAGGTTAATTATTCGGTATGCCCCTACGTTCGTTTCACCCGGCCGTAGCCGACTGGTTTGGCTCCCGTTTCGATGCGCCCACAGAAGTTCAGCTGCGTGCCTGGCCGTCGATCCTGAAGCGCCAGCACACCTTGCTTGCCGCCCCCACCGGGTCAGGCAAGACTTTGGCCGCATTCCTGACCGCTATCGACGAGCTTGTCCGCGAGGGCCTGGAGCATGGCCTGACCGATGAAACCCGTGTGTTATACGTGTCCCCGTTAAAGGCGCTGTCTAACGACATACAGAAAAATCTTCAGGATCCCTTGCAAGGGATACGAGACGGGCTATTGGAGTGCGGACTCGCTGATCTGGATATTCGCGCCTGGGTCAGGACCGGGGATACGCCGCAGTCCGAACGAGCCCGCATGCGCCGGGTGCCGCCGCATATCCTGGTGACCACCCCGGAGTCACTGTACATCCTGCTGACATCGGAATCGGGACGCGACATGTTAAGCACGGTGCGCACGGTCATTATTGACGAACTGCATGCGGTCGCCGGAAATAAACGCGGCTCACATCTTTCACTGTCGCTGGAACGGCTCGAAGCGCTATGTTCCAAGTCCCCGCTTCGTATCGGCATCTCCGCAACCCAAAAGCCGATCGGGCGCATGGCGAACTTTCTGCTCGGGAATCGTGCCGAACGTTGTGAGATTGTCGATGCCGGATTTGTCCGGGAATGGGATCTGGCATTGGAACTGCCGTCGTCGCCGTTGCAGGCGGTGATGGCGATTGAGGTCTGGGATGAAATCTACACGCGACTGGCCGAACTGATCGAGTCACACCGGACGACTTTGATCTTCGTAAATACCCGCCGCATGGCCGAGCGGGTGGCTCGCCACCTGGCAGAGAGGCTCGGCGAGGAACACGTGACATCGCATCACGGCAGCCTTGCTCGGAAGCATCGGCTCGATGCCGAACGCAGGCTCAAAGACGGTAGTCTGCGGGCGCTGGTCGCGACTGCGTCACTGGAACTCGGTATCGACATCGGTCAGGTGGACCTCACCTGCCAGCTGGGTTCGCCTCGCAGCATCGCAGCGTTCCTGCAGCGGGTTGGTCGTTCGGGTCACGACATAAATGCGGTCCCGCAAGGCAGGCTGTTTCCTATGTCGCGGGATGATCTTGTCGAATGCGCGGCTTTACTGGATGCGGTGCATCGCCGTGAGCTCGATGAAATTTGCGTGCCCCGGTTCCCGCTGGACGTATTGTCGCAACAGCTGGTGGCCGAAGTGTCGGCCAGGGAATGGGAACTCGACGACCTGTATGCGGCGTTTCCGAGGGCCTGGCCATACCGGGAGCTGCCCCGGGCGGAGTTTGACCGCTTGATTCGTATGTTGGCAGACGGGTTTTCGACGCGCCGCGGCCGACGCGGAGCTCACCTGCACC
>JAUWKW010000095.1 GCA_030614035.1 Chromatiales bacterium
CGCGGCCACGCGGTAATCGCCGGGCGGGATGTCATCGACGACCGCCTGCCCGGTCGCATCGGAGATCGCGAAGTACGGTGTATCGACGACCAGGATATAGGCGACCATCCGATCGTGGATGTTGCAACCCAGAATGACAACACCCGGTTGCTCAAATCTCCCCGGCGAGTGTTTCTGGCCCTTGTATAAGGGCAGCTCGAACGCTTTCGGTGCGGAAAACGAATAGACGTGATGACCGACCAAGTCGTTGTTCGGAAAATCGACCTCGGCGCCGCGCTGAACCACCAGCAAGCGCGGCACGAATTCCAAATTGACCTAATCCATCGACGCCGCGGCCGCCGGCCCGGCCGGCATGACAGCGGAATCGACCGCTTCGAAGTAGATGGCAACGCCAGCCAGCGGTGCGCCATCGCGATCTGAAACCGCGACCGTAAAAGGTCTGGCCAATGCTGGCGTTTGCGGCAGGGCCACCAACAGTAAAGTCGCCAGGCTCCTGAACGGAAACCCTGTCCGCCGCCGATCACTGCGATGCATTGCGTCGATTTTCCATAATCCCGGAGGTCACCCAAAAGCTTACCGGGTAACCAAATTCGCATCCGTGACGCACACCCCATAGTCAAAGCAAGAGCAGATATAGCATCTGATCTGGGGGTTTCTGTATTGCATGCGCAGCATTGCGCCTCTGCACGGAAGTGAGCGAAAAAATTCAGATGCGTACCTTTCGCAGCAAGGTCCTGACCCTGACCATACTCGTGGTGCTGGTCTCCCAGCTCGCGACGGTCGGTTCCGTGTTGATCACCGCCAGAGACGCGTCGCGGGTGCGCGCTGAACAGCAGCTGATCGGCGGCGGCGGCACATTCAAGCGATTGGTGCACAACCGCGGGCAATTGCTTACCCAGACGGTGCGCACGCTGGCCAGTGATTTCGCGTTCAAGGAAGCCGTTGCAACCGGAGACACCAGTACCCTGGCTTCGGTGCTAGAAAATCATTCCCGCCGCGCCAACGCAGATCTCGCGGTCCTCGCGGATGCCGACGGCAACCTCATCGTTTCAACCGGTGGCGCGACGAACTCTTCCCCAGAACTATCGGTTCTGATTGAAACCAATGACGAACCAAGTTCCAAGCGCTCCGCAATGATTATCAATAACCAGGGTTACGAGATGCTGACGGTCCCGGTGCTGTCGCCTCTGCCGGTAGCCTGGGTGTCGATGGGTTTTCTTATCGACAATTCACTGGCAAAGCAAATGTCAGAGCTGGCCGGCTTGGAAACCACGTTTATTGCAACCACCGAGGACGGCCTGAAGTTGATCGGCAGCTCATTGCCGCGCGAGGAACGCGCATTACTGGTCAATGCGGCCCTGAGCTTCGCCAATGCCGGCGGCGACCACGATGTAGCCGTACAAAATCTGCGCAAGGAGTACCTGTCGACACGGGAAGACTTCGTGACCGGCCCGGTAACGGTATTTGCAATACTCCAGAAATCCATGGGTGATGCCATGGCGTTTTACGAATCCCTGCGCACGGCGTTGATTCAAATGGCCACCCTTACCATGTTGTGTGCTGTGGTTTGCGCGGTCATGCTCTCACGAACCGTGACCCGGCCAGTCCGCGATCTCCTGCAGGCAGCGCGGCGTATGCGCGTTGGTAACTACAGCAAGAAGCTTAAATTCAGTTCGCGTGACGAGTTCGGCGAATTGGCTAACGCGTTCAATGATATGCAGCGAAGTATCTCGGAACGTGAACAACGCATCAGCTACCAGGCGACCCACGACGGGCTGACCGGTCTGCCAAACCGCCTCCAGGCCATGGATCTTCTGCGCAAGACACTGTTGAAATGTGCGCGGATTGAGCAACCAATGACGCTACTGATCATGCACCTGCAACGCTACCGTGAAATTGAATCATCGCTGGGGCATGAGATCGGTGACGAGGTGTTGCTGCAATCGGCAAAGAGAATGCGCGATAGCCTCAAGGAAAAAGATGTGCTGGCACGCCTCGAGGGTGATCAGTTTCTCGTCGTACTCCCTGGCGCCGATAGGGACGCCGGACTGACAACGGCCGAAACTCTGGCGAGGCTTTTGGACTCCGGCCTGACCATCCAAAATATCAACGTGACCCTCGATGCCTGCATTGGCATGTGTGTCTATCCGGAGCACGGGCGGCAGCCCGATGAACTGTTGCGCCGGGCAGCAGTAGCCAAGAACGACGCCCAACAGTCACAGAAAAATGTTCATGTATACCAAAACGGTCGTGAAGCCCGGCACGTTCGCCAACTCGCGATACTCGGCGATATGCGGCGAGCCGCCACGGACAACGAATGGGAATTGCATTACCAGCCGAAGATTTCGCTCAACGATGGAAGCGTCAGTGGCGCCGAAGCTTTACTTCGATGGAACCATCCGGAACTGGGCCAGATACCGCCGGCGGAATTCGTGCCGCTCGCTGAAAACGCGGGCAACGTGGGAATGCTGACCGAGTGGGTGTTACGCAACTCAATTGCACAGGCTCGCAACTGGCAGGAAGCCGGACTTGAACTAGCGGTTGCCGTCAACTTGTCGGGACGGGATTTATTGAACGACAAGTTGCCGTACCTGATTATGCAGATCCTGCGCGATAACGAACTCGACGCACGTTCCATGATATTCGAGATCACTGAGGAAGCGCTGGTCCAGGATATCGACCACGCGATCATGGTCCTGAAGTATCTCCGCGACATGGGTGCGAAGATATCGATGGACGATTTTGGCACCGGTTACTCTTCGCTCAGCCAGTTGCAGTTATTACCCGTCGATGAACTCAAGATCGATCGCGCATTCATCACCGATCTGCCGGACAGTGAGGCCAATACCGCCATTGTCCGGTCAGTGATTGAACTGGCTCACAACCTCGGGCTGGAATTGGTCGCCGAAGGGGTCGAGACCGTTGCTGCTTTGGACTGGCTGCGGGAACACGGCTGTGAGCGCGCCCAGGGTTTTTACATCAGCAAGCCGATGCCGGCCCACAAGCTGAAAAACTGGGTCGATAAATGGATCGACTCGGGTAACAAGGCCGACGACTCACTGGTTTTTTTGCCGCGCCGGCCCATCAAGACACCGTAGCTCAGCGCGGCAGCGCAAATGGCCGTATGCGGCAAATTCCCTTGCCCGCGCCATCGGTACTACCGGAAGATCGGTAGCCGTGGAAAACGATGAAATAGGCCGAGTCCGTCTTAGCATGGTGGCGATCACCGGCATCTGCCGGAGCACGCGGCTGGCCTGCTGTGCGTTAATCACTGCCGGCGCACTGACGGCCTGTTCGCCGCCCGTCGACAGCCCCGACCCGAACGTCGTGCCGAATGGCGTTTGGCGCGGCGAAATCGAACAATTCGGGCGCGCCCTGCCATTCACGTTCACGGTAGATGGCTCGGGCAATTCTTTGCAGGTCAGCTACCGCAACGGCGACGAACAGGTTGCGGTGGAGCGGGTGAGCTATGACCCAACCACGCAAGCACTCGAATTGTGGTTCCCGTCCTACTCATCCGGACTGATTGCGACCGTCGATGGTACGCGCATGAGCGGTGAAACTTTTCTGAACCGCCGCAACCAGATTCACCGGCTGCCGTTTACCGCGCAGCATGGCCTCGAGTACCGATTTTTTGAACAGGCCGCGGATGACTATGTCGACCTAAGTGGTCGCTGGGAAGTGCTCATTGATATGCCGAAGTTTGAGTTGAAGCAAAACGGCGTCGCATCGTTTCAGCAACGCGGCCCGTACATCACCGGCACCGTCAATACTGAGGTCGGCGACTACCGTTTCCTGACCGGTGAGGTGCGTGGCCGGGATTTGTATCTGTCCTCGTTCGATGGCAACGGCACACAACTGTGGCTCGCCAGCCTCGGTCAAGACGGCATCCTGCGCGGCAGTTTTGATACCGTGACGTACCAACGGGCTGAATGGAAAGCGAAACCAAACCCGGACGCCGAGCTCAATGATCCGATGAGCCTGACCTGGATTAAGCAGCCGCAAAATCGATTAGCGTTCACCTTCCCCGACCTCGATGGCAATCCGGTCTCGTTGGCGGACGAACAGTTTCGCGGCAAGGTCGTGCTCGTTGTCGTTGCGGGTTCGTGGTGTCCGACCTGCCATGACGAGGCAAGCTTCATGGCGCCCTACTACAAAAACAATAAAGATCGTGGTCTCGAGGTCGTGTATCTGATGTTCGAGTACTCGGATCGCTTCGAGGAAGTCGAGGACCAGGTTCGAGCGTTTCGGTCACGCTACGATATCGAACACGAGATGCTGTTCGCCGGAGATGCTTCGCGCACGACCCGCAATGACATCCTGCCGATGCTGAACGGCATCATCGCGTTCCCGACGACGATCTTTGTTGACCGCAAAGGCGAAGTGCGCCGCATTCACACCGCGTTTCCAGGTCCGGCCACCGGTGAACCGCACGAAGAATACAAGCGCGAGCTTCGCGCCTTTGTCGATGCATTGCTGGCCGAAACGGCCTGACCCAATCGCATAAAACCCACCGTCATCGCCGCAAATTCGTGGGCAGGCGCGGTACCGCGCCGGTGCGACCGAGACACTGGATTATGTACGGACCTTTCCTTGTGAGTCAGCTGTAAGCAAGGTGTAACCCAGCTAGGTGGCCGCCTGTGCCACGATTCAGGCTGTGCTTACGGCCCGGCCCGTCGGCCGGATCAGGACAGGTGATAAAATGGATCCGAACCTTAGCAGCAGCCTGATTGGCAGTCCCCAACGGACATATCCCGGTACCGGGAGTAATTCGGGCCATCGGCAGCCCGGCAAAACCATGAATAAAAGTGCCGCCACACTAGCCAAGCTCAGCCGGCCACAATTGCGTGGGATTCTGTCCCGGGATCGCCTGTTCTCGGAGCTCGACGAGGGACGCGACAAATCGATCATCTGGGTCTCCGGATCGCCCGGCAGCGGCAAAACTACGGTCGTGGCCGACTACGTGGACACGTGGGCGCTGGATTGCGTCTGGTACCAGGTTGACCAGGGCGACGCCGACGTCGCGCCCTTTTTCTACTACATGGGCCAGGCAGTCGCTAACCTGGAGGATTCCAGTCAGAACCCACTACCGACGCTGTCGCCTCAGTATCACAGTAACCTGAACGCATTTACGCGCCGTTATTTCCGGCAATTGTTCAGTCGGCTGACCGCCCCGTTCGCGCTGGTGTTCGACAACTACCAGGATATCCCCGCGCAATCGCGGATTCACGAAGTGCTGCGGGAAGGTCTCCAGGAAATTCCCGATGGTGGTTGCGTCATTTTCATCAGCCGCGCAGACCCGCCGTTGTCGATGGCCCGATTTCGGGCCAACCAGGCGATGGAGTTTATTGGTCCTGAGCAGTTAAAGCTGACACGCGAGGAATCGGATGCAATCGTCGAACTGCGCGGACACAAACTAAGCACGGATGCCCTTCAGCAACTTTACGAAAAGACAGAGGGTTGGGCTGCTGGTCTGGTCCTGATGCTGGGACGTGCAGATGCCGAAGGCGCTGTCGAAATGTTGCCGGCTGATTCGACACCCGAGGTCGTGTTCGATTACCTGGCCGGAGAAATTTTTAAGAATTTTGAGCCAGCCACCCAGGACTTCCTGCTGAAAACTGCCTGGATGCCGCAAATTACGGTCAGCATGGGTCAGCAGCTGAGCGGAGAGGAAAACGCCGGAGAAATTCTCAACAACCTCGCACGCAACGACTACTTCGTCACAAGCAAACAGAATATCGGCGAACTCGTTTATCAGTACCACCCGCTTTTGCGCGAGTTTTTGCTGAGCAAAGCAGAGGAAACCTTGTCGGCGGATGAACGCAATGCAATCCAGGCCAAAGGTGCGGCGTTGTTCGAGGCCGAGGGGCAAATCGAAGAAACCATCGCGCTGCGCGTCGACGCCCGGAACTGGGATGAGATCAGCCGCATCATTCGCGAGAACGCAGCCGATATGCTGGATCAAGGGCGTGGGGAGACGCTGGAGCACTGGCTGGAAGAACTTCCGGCGTCGCGCATCAGAAACGATCCATGGATGCTGTATTGGCTCGGTGCAACCCGCCTCGCCGTTGCACCACGGGACAGCCGGCGGCTGTCCGAGCAG
>JAUWKW010000235.1 GCA_030614035.1 Chromatiales bacterium
GCCGAGACCGGAGAGGTGGCCGAGTGGTCGAAGGCGCACGATTGGAATTCGTGTAAACGTTAACCCGTTTCGTGGGTTCGAATCCCACCCTCTCCGCCAGAACTTCGTCTATCTTATTGATCTATAAAGTGTTTTTAAGGATCATGTAATTTCACCCCACAATTCATCCCACATTTTGGAACTTCTTGGGAATTTCCGCGAAATTCCGTTATCGGGGTGAAGCGGACACTCAGAATGGAGAGTTTTTGCTCAGCTGGGCCCCGGTTTTCGCCGCGTACCCTTTTTAGAGATTAGACACGATCCTTTGCCTAGACCAGCGATGCCGTTTCGGATCCTAGCCCTGCCAGCGTCGACTGAGACTGCCAGCACTCGAAGGCGGTAGGCCGTTGGTCTCGGCTATTTGCCTGTATGCTTCGGATAGATCTGAGGCCAAGAATATGCGCTCCAAGGCGGCGCATATCCGGAGAAACGATTGTGCCAACGGACGAAAAACAAGGAAAAGCGCGACTTGATGCCGGCGTCTGGTCGCGAAAGCTCCATCACTATTGCAAGCCGGATGCGATTCGTGGCACACGCGAACTGGCGATTACGTCGATACCTTTTGCGATCGCCTGGTTCCTGATGCTCTTAGCATTGGAGAACGAGTATCTATGGCTTTACGCGTTGCTGCTAGTGCCCGCAGCGGGTTTCTTGGTTCGCCTGTTCATGATTCAGCACGACTGTGGGCACAGGTCGTTTCTAACGAGTCGACGGGCTAACGATTGGGTTGGCCGCACGATTGGTGTGTTAACCCTCACGCCATATCATACGTGGCGCCGCGATCACGCGATTCATCACGCTACCTCAGGGAATCTCGACCGCCGTGGCATCGGGGATGTGGACACGCTGACCGTCGCCGAGTATCTGGCGCGCTCCCGATGGGGGCGCCTTCGCTACCGCCTTTACCGGCATCCTGGAGTGATGTTCGGCCTTGGACCGCTCTATCTTTTTCTGCTGCGGAATCGTCTACCTCTGGGCTTCATGCGGGCAGGGTGGCGGCCGTGGTTCAGCACGATGGCGACCAACGTGGCGATCGCCGCTGTGGTTGTCCTCATGATCTGGGCCGTCGGCCTCGAGCACTTCCTGCTGATCCAGGTTCCGATTGTGCTGCTAGGCGCTGCGGCGGGAATCTGGCTCTTTTATGTGCAACATCAGTTTAGGGAAACGTCTTGGGCGGGAAGTGAAAGCTGGAACATGCATGACGCCGCGCTCCATGGAAGCTCGCACTACGATCTTCCGAACCCTCTGAAATGGTTCACGGCGAACATCGGCGTTCACCATGTGCATCATCTATCGAGCCGGATTCCGTTCTATCGCCTACCCGAAGTGCTGCGCGACTATCCCGAGTTTCTGAGTCTCGGCCGAATTACGCTGCTGCGAAGCCTGCAAGGCTTGCGTCTGGTGCTTTGGGATGACGAACGCCGACGACTCATCTCCTTCAAGGAGCTGCGCGCCCACAAACGGGTACACTCCTACACATGAATAAGATCGAACTGAAAGCCGATACCGATTACACCGTCGAGCCGTACGCCTTGGGCTTCGATATTCAACCGATCAAGCCCGAGGCGGGAGACGTGCTTGTCCTAACCTTCGACCGGGCGCCGGAGCGATGGGCAAGATAAAAAAAATGTCCGGACAATGAAACCCCGACAGTGGTGGGGTTTCTGCCAGGCATTCGAGTGTCCGCTTTCGGCCATAAGCGGACATTGGCTAATCCGTCAACGGCCCAGGTTCATGCCCGCGAGGCTTTTCAACTACTATAACGAGCAGCGCTGGATCGCCCGTCCCTAAGACACCTTCGCCAGATTGCCCGTGATGCACGTGAAATTATTTATTGCATTAGTTTCGTTGCTGCTGTTGTCTGGCTGCGCGCCGAAGCCGATGCTCAGCTACTCGACGGATACGTTTCCGATGATTCTGGTGCCGGCATCGCAGGCCGGCCTTGTTGACGGTCGGGCGCGATTCCGCGAGATCTGGTGCGCTATCACCGTCGAACGTGGTCAGGAGCTGCCGGATTACCGGCCTTGTGAAGAGGTTCTGGTCCGGCTGAAAGGCGAGGGCGAGCCCAGCGGTAGACCAGTCAATCTCGATGCCAGCGTCACGCCTCTCACGGTATTGCTCGTGATGGGTTTCGGTTGGAACTGCTTTGAGGATTTCCTCCACGCTCAGTATCCGGGCGCTGCACATGTCGCACAATTCGGGTATACCGTCGAGAAGCTGAATGTTGAACCGCTGTCCAGCAGTGCACGCAATGCACAGCTTATTCGTGACGCCGTCATGGCCAGGCCGGAACCGGCGGATACAGAACGTTTGGTGCTAGTCGGCTACTCCAAGGGAGTGCCGGATATCCTGGAAGCCGTTGTCACCTACCCGGAACTTGAGGCGCGGGTCGCGGCGGTTGTTGGCGCCGCGGGCGCCGTCGGTGGATCGCCGCTGGCGAATGATGCATCCCAGGCGCAGGCCAACCTGCTGGAGAAACTTCCGAATGCCGATTGCGTTAAAGGTGATGAAGGCGCCGTGGAAAGCCTGAAAACGTCTGTTCGAAAAGAATGGCTGGCTACCCACAGCCTGCCGGAGTCGACTCGTTTCTATTCGTTGATCACCTACCCGGCACCGGAACAGATTTCCGCCGGGCTGAAGTCAGGCTACGACAAGCTGAGCCAGGTTGATTCGCGCAACGACAGCCAAATCATATTCTATGACCAGATTATTCCGGGTAGCGTTGTCATGGGGTTTCTGAACGCCGATCATTGGGCAATTGCCGTTCCGATCGACCGCAGCGGCCGTTCATTTTTTTCATCGACACTGGCGAACAAGAATGAGTTTCCCGTAGAGGTGCTAATGGAGGCCATCGTTAGATTCGTCGAGGAGGATCTGGACGACGTTGCAGCGAATAACTCCGCCGCAATGGGTGGGGAATTTTGAGTGAGTGCCTGACTGTCCGCGTTGGGTCGTTAGCGGACATTACATGATGATCTTGAAGTCAGCTGCAACGGGCTTGCCGGCACCATACTGCAGCTTGCTGATCGAAAATCGTAGATGTCTTACCTGCTCGTCAATCAATGATTACAGCAACTCGGGCCCGGACGGCTCTACCGAAGCGGCTGAGCACCCCAGTCGAGATCTTCAATATCGCCGAAGTCTTTTGGCACGGATGAAACCCACAGAACCACCCGGTGACCAT
>JAUWKW010000100.1 GCA_030614035.1 Chromatiales bacterium
AGCAGCAATGCCGCGGCGATCAACATCAGATTTGCAGCGCCCATATCGGCAAATAGCAGCGGGACCAGAGGCCCGACCAGCGCCCCAGTACTGGCGCCCACCGCTATAAATGCAAACAATCGCGGTGCTTGTTCCTTGGAGAAAACATCGGCCATCAAGCTCCAGAACACGGAGATCTGGAACAGGCTGAATACGCTGACCCAGACATAAAAGGCTTTGTCGATCAGTACCCCGTTGGAACTCACCTGGACTGCGAGATAAAAGGCGACGAAGGAGACGGCGAAGAATCCGTAAACTCCGGGCACGAGCCAGCGAAATTTGACCCGCGAGGCGGCCGCACCATACAGAAATACGGCTGCGATGCTGAATATGAATGTTGCGGTGAACAGCGTGCTCAGTTCTGCGTCGGTCCAGTCGCTGGCCATCGCGTCGCGAACCGGACGCAAAATGTAATAAGCCGCCATCAGGGTGAAAACAAACCCGAACGACAGGAGCACCGCGCGCAGCTCATTGGGCTCGATCTTCGACGCCGATCTCATAAATCTTTCCAGTAAGTTGGGGTTTTCAGCGCTCATTGTCTGACTTCAAACTGCTATACAAGTTCGTCCAATCGTTAGGCGGCTGCTCCTCGCCGCCGAATACCTCGAATGTCTTGTTACGCGCGGCCGGGACCTGCAGAGCAGCGACGCAAACCAGCGCAACGTCCTCACGGCTAATCATGCCGGTGCTGCTGTCGCCTTGCTCAAACACCACGGCAGTTTCGCCACCGGGGGAATCCATCAGGCCTCCGGGTCTTACGATCGTGTAATCCACTCCGCTGTCACGCAATGCGTCTTCGCCGCGCGATTTCCAGATCAGAATGTTATTGAACATCTGGTTCAGCACATGATCTTCATGTGTAACGCCGGCTGAAGACATCAGCACGACCTGCGGCACTTCCGTGTCGGCGGCCGCCTGGGCGAGATTCCTCACACCGCCGTAATCAACGAATTCCGGGCCGTTGTCGGGATCCTTGCGGCTCGAACCGATCGTGATGATCAGGCTGGCCGCACCCTGCATGGCCGCGCGCAACGAGTCGATATCCCGGACGTCGCCTTCGGCAAATTCCACACCGTCGCCGAGAATCTCGTGCCCCCGTTCCATATCGCGCACCAGGGCCCGCACCGGGTAATCCTGCTCGAGCAGATTGCTAACCACCAGTCGACCGGTCCGTCCAGTCGCCCCGGCCACCAACACCAGACCACGATCCTGAGCCGTGACCTGGTCTGCATCCGCACAGCCAACGCCGATCAAGCTGACCACGCCGGCCAGTAATGCGGCGGACAGCTGGTTGATTAACGTTCTCCGGTTCATCTGGTTCCTTCTCCCACCCGCAGCCCTGCGGCGCGTCGCCCCTATCGCGACGCGGCAGTATAACGTTCGGCGCTTATCGGTAGCTGCACCCGGAACGGCACATTCACTGGCCGGTCACGCGCAAAATCTTCATCGCGTTCGTGCCACCGGATACCCCGGACTGGTCACCCTTGGTCAGAATGACTAATTTCCCTTCGTCGATCAGATTTTGCTCGCGCAATTTATCGAAAATCTCGCCATACATCGTGCGCGGATCAGAATCGGTAATGTCTAAATATATCGGGTACACGCCGCGGTACAGGGCCACCCGGTGCAACGTTGTTTCGTGGCGCGTAATCGCATAAATCGGGATGTCAGATCGCACCCGTGACATCCATAGCACCGTTGATCCGGACTCGGTCAACGCAATGATTGCGTGCACGTCCATGTGATTCGCTGTGTACATCACGGCCGTTGCAATGGCTTCGTCAACTAATTGAAAACGATCCTCCAGTCGCTGGCTGGTGCGACCGCTGGCTAAAGGATATGCCTCGGCTCCGACACAGACCTCGGCCATGGCTGCGACGGCCTGCACCGGGTAGTTTCCGGCGGCCGTCTCGGCAGACAACATGACCGCATCAGTACCATCCATGACCGCATTCGAGACATCCGATACCTCCGCGCGTGTCGGCAATTGGCTGTTAACCATGGACTCCATCATCTGCGTGGCGGTGATCACCACCTTGTGACGAACGCGGGCTTGCTTAATGATCTGTTTCTGCAAGCCGGTCAAAGAAGCGTAGCCAACCTCCACGGCCAGATCTCCGCGCGCCACCATGACAGCGTCGGCTGCATCAATGATTGCTTCCAGGTTTTCCAACGCCTCAGCGCGTTCAATTTTGGCGACGAGGTGCGCATCGCTGCCGGCCGCGCGCAATCGTTCGCGCGCTTCATCGATATCAGGCGCATCGCGGACGAATGACACGGCAAGCCAGTCAATGCCGTATTCAGCCGCGCGGAGAATGTCTTCCCTATCTTTCTCGGCCAACGCAGGCGCCGACAGACCGCCACCCTGCCGGTTGAGTCCTTTGTTGTCACCGAGTTCACCGCCCATAACGACCGTACAGATGATGCGGCTGCCATCGACGCGCTCGACCGCCAGGATCAGCTGGCCGTCGTCCAACAACAAGCGGTCGCCCGCCGACACATCAGCAACCAGTCGATCGTAGCCAACGCCAACCGCTTTCTTGGTGCCGGCATCCAGGGCCATGGCACAGTCGAGCACAAACTCCTGTCCCTCTTGCAAGGTCACAGGAGCGTTCTTAAACCGTCCAATCCGAATCTTGGGTCCTTGCAAGTCGCCGAGAATGCCGATGTATTTACCGCTTTCTGCCGCGATTTTGCGCACCATCTCGACACGCCGCTTATGTTCGGCGGGCAAGCCATGCGAAAAATTGATTCGGACCACGTCGGCGCCGGCATCGATGACGCCGGCAAGGATTTTCGGATCGTCCGTTGCCGGTCCGAGTGTCGCAATGATCTTGGTTCGTCGCATGATTCTCGTATCTAAACGCCCGACGATTATCCCACACTGACCTGCATGCGCTTACGCCGCACGGGAGCTAAGCACTGCAACCGCGGGCAAGATGCCACCCTGGAGGAACTCCAGAAACGCGCCGCCGCCGGTAGATACATAGGATATGCGGTCGGCCAGCCCATACTTCTCCAGGGCAGCCACAGTGTCACCGCCGCCGGCGATTGAAAATGCCGGGCTGTTCGCGACCGCCTCAGCAACCCGACGGGTGCCTTCGCCGAACTGATCGTATTCAAATACGCCCACCGGCCCGTTCCAGACGATTGTTCCGGCTGCAGCCAATACCTGGGCGTAAAACGCGGCAGTGGCGGGGCCGATATCCGCGATCCGTTCCTGATCACGCACGTCCGTCGCGGGACGAATTGTCGCAGCAGCATCCGCGGTAATCTCCTCAGCCACGACCACGTCCTCAGGCAATGGGACATCGGTGCGCTCCGCAAGCTCACGGGCAACCCCAATCATGTCCGCCTCGTGCAGTGAACGCCCGACCGGATATCCGGCCGCGGCGATGAACGTATTGGCGATACCACCGCCCACGCTCAATCGGTCCACGCGCTCGGCCAGCGCTTCTAGCACCGTCAATTTTGTCGAGACCTTGGCCCCGCCGACGATCGCCACCAGGGGCCGGGCCGGATTCTCCAGTGCCTGACCGAGCGCTTCCAGTTCACCGCTCAGCAAAGGCCCGGCGCACGCGATCGCTGCAAGCCGGGCGACGCCGTGCGTGCTGGCGTGCGCGCGATGCGCCGTTCCAAACGCGTCCATGACGAACACGTCGCATAAAGCCGCCATCCGGCGCGCCAATTCTTCGGAGTCCTCGATTTCGCCGCGATTAAATCGCACGTTTTCGCACAACACCACCTGCCCCGGGCTAATGTCGATACCGTCCAGCCATGTAGCCAGCAGCGGCACGTCCAGGCCCAGCAGAGTGGAAAGATGTGCGGCCACCGGCGCGAGTGAATAGTCCGGATCCGGCTGGCCTTCGGTGGGTCTGCCGCGGTGTGACAGCAAAATCACCGCCGCGCCGGCAGCTAGCGCCTGATGAATTGTCGGCAGTGCGGCCCGGATCCGGGCATCGCTCGTGACCTGGCCTTCAGTGATCGGAACGTTCAGGTCGAGCCGGATCATGACCCGCTTGCCCGCCAGGTCCTGGTCGGACATTTTCAAATACTGCATCGCGGTCCCCACGGCAGACCGTTAAGCATCGCGTCTGAGTGGGCGCCGGCGAACGGTTTGCGGTACCCGATCAATTCAATCCGCATTGACCAACGCAATGGTCGTGTCGAGCATGCGATTGGAAAAACCCCACTCGTTGTCGTACCAGGAGCACACCTTAACCAGCGTGCCACCCATGACCTTCGTCAATGTCGCGTCGTAAATCGAAGATGCAGGATTGTGATTGAAATCGATGGATACCAATGGTCCGTCGTTGTAATCCAGCACGCCTTTCAATTCGTCTTCGCTGGCCGCCTTCAGGATCGCATCGATCTCCTCCACCGAAGTCTTTCGCGCGGCGGTAAACGTTAGATCGACTAGCGAAACGTTTATCGTTGGTACGCGGATCGAAAACCCGTCCAGCTTACCTTCGAGTTCGGGCAACACCAGCCCGACCGCTGTCGCTGCTCCGGTCTTGGTTGGAATCATAGACTGGGTTGCTGAGCGGGCGCGCCGGAGATCCTTGTGATAGACGTCGGTCAGCACCTGGTCATTCGTGTACGCATGAATGGTCGTCATGATGCCGCCGAGCAAACCGATTTCTTCATGCAGGGGTTTGACCAGCGGCGCAAGGCAATTAGTCGTGCACGAGGCATTCGAAACCACCGTGTCCGCCGCCGTAAGGGTCTTGTCGTTGACGCCGTAGACAATGGTCGCGTCGACGGTTTTCCCGGCTGGCGCGGAAATCAATACCTTGCGGGCACCCGCCTTGAGATGCGCCGACGCTTTATCCTTACTGGCAAACAAACCGGTACACTCAAGCACCACATCGACGCCCAATTCACGCCAGGGCAGCTGCGTTGGATCACGTTCTGCAAGCACCCTGATCCGGTCACCGCCGACGATCAACGCATCCGAGTCCACTTCAACGTCAATCGGAAACGGACCATGCGCACTGTCGTAGCGCGTCAGATGGGCATTGGTCTCAGCGTCACCGAGATCGTTAATAGCAAGGATTTGCATTTCATCCGTGCGGTCACTTTCGTACAAGGCCCGCAAAATGTTGCGCCCGATACGACCATAACCATTGATCGCGATCTTCACTGTCATTCCTGTTACCTCTTTGTCCGCAGTCACCGCCTGGATGGCGTGGACCAGCCTTGTTGTTCCGGTCTGATCCTGGAACCCAAGCTTGGGATATAACTAGTCGCTTCGCAACAGTTCGGTGACGACCTCAACTACACGTTGTGGCGTAAACCCGAAGTGTTCGAACACCGCCGCTCCGGGCGCTGACTCACCATAGCGGTCCAGGCCGATGACCCGGCCCTGCGGTCCGACAAATCGATGCCAGCCGGCGGTGACGCCGGCTTCGATCGCGACCCGATGGGTGATCCCGGGAGGCAAAACCTGCTGCCGGTAAGCCTCCGGTTGCGCATCGAACAACGACACACAGGGCATTGACACGACGCGCGTGGCAACGCCATCTTCTTCCAGTTCACGGGCCGCCGCCATGGCCAACTGAACCTCGGAACCGGTCGCAATCAGAATCAGCTGGGCTTTCTCGTCGCCATGCAATACATAGCCACCGCGACGCACTGCCTGTTCCTGGTCCGCAGTGCGGCTTTGTTGCGGCAGCGATTGGCGAGTCAATGCCAGGCTCGTCGGGCCATCGCGACGTTCAATCGCATCACGCCACGCTATGGCGGTTTCGACACCATCACAGGGGCGCCAGACGCGCATGTTCGGCATGATGCGCAGACTCTCCAGGTGCTCGACGGGCTGATGAGTTGGCCCGTCCTCGCCTAGCCCAATCGAGTCGTGCGTAAATACAAAAATACTGCCCACCCGCATTAGTGCAGCCATACGTAAAGCGCTGCGGGCGTAATCGGCAAACGTCAGAAACGTG
>JAUWKW010000251.1 GCA_030614035.1 Chromatiales bacterium
TGCAGCAAACATTCGGTTATCGGCTCGGCCGCTTTGGTCGTCTGGGCACCAGGCATGCGTACCCGTTACACCTGGTAACCGCAGAACGGGTCACGGCCAACCGAGCCGTAATCGTCGGCAATGCCGCTCACGGCTTGCACCCGGTTGCCGGGCAGGGCTTCAATCTGGGCCTGCGGGACGTCGCGACACTGGCCGAGATCCTCGCTGACGCTTTGCAGGATCCAGAAACATCAGCCGATGTTGGCAATCCGCAGCTGCTTGAGCTCTACAGTGATTGGCGCTATCGCGACCAGCGCAACGTCGTGGCATTCACCGATGGCCTGATCCGTCTGTTCGACATCCCATCGGATGCGGCCGCAGTGGCGCGTGGTTTTGGCTTACTGGCATTTGATCTGTTACCGGGCGCTAAGCGAGCTCTGGCGCATCACACGATGGGTCTCAGTGGCACGCTGACGCGACTGGCACGGGGACTACCGCTGTGAGCACTGCCGAACACGACATCTTGATCGTTGGCGGCGGCATGGTGGGATTGACCTGCGCCACGTTGCTCGCGCAGTACGGTGAAGACACCGCCCGGAGCTTCAGCATCGGGATCGTCGAGACGTCGCCACCGGCACCTGTGCGGCCCAATGCCGATATTGAGTTGCGCGTGTCGGCGTTATCGCGTATTTCCCGAACGATACTTCAATTCAGCGGTATCTGGCCGGCGATTGCGGCCACTCGCATCAGCCCATACCGGCGCATGTGCGTCTGGCAGGCAGATGGCGCTGCCGGTAGCGCTCGCTCAATCAGTTTTGATGCCGCTGAACTCGGTGAACCGGATCTTGGTTGCATCGTCGAGAACGGCGTCATTCGCAGGGCGGCATGGGAGCGGGTCAATGCCATGCACAGCGTCAGTCTGCACCTTGGGTCGGCGCCCGCGGCATTGCATGAAGAAACAGACGCGCTGGAATTGATCCTCGAAAATGGCCAGCGCTTGCGCACCCGGTTGCTGGTCGGAGCTGACGGTGCCCGTTCATGGGTGCGTCAGGCGCTGGGAGTGACCAGCCGTGAACGCGAATACGGCCAGCGCGCGATCGTCGCGCATGTCGAAAGCCAGCGTTCGCATCGGGAAACCGCCTGGCAGCGATTCATTGCCGGCGGGCCCGTTGCGCTGTTGCCGTTAGACGACGGGCGCTCGTCGGTGGTCTGGTCATGTCCGGACGCCACGGCCGCTGAATTGATGGCCGCCGACAAAAAGATTTTCGATCAGCGCTTAACGCTGGCTACCGACCAGGTACTCGGAAGCTTGACCACCACCACCGAGCGAGCCGATTTTCCGTTGAGTCTTGCTTATGCGCAGCGGTACACGGGCAGACGCTACGCACTGATTGGCGATGCCGCCCATCGCGTGCACCCATTGGCCGGGCAGGGTGCCAATCTGGGGCTACTGGATGCGGCCGCGTTGGCGGAAACGCTGGCTGTGCAGCAGGCATCGCCCGTGATTGATCCCGGTGACCCGGTAATCCTGCGGCGCTATGAACGTTGGCGCAAAGGCGACACCCTGCTGCCGATGGGGGTGTTGGATGGGCTGCATCGGTTGTTTGGTGCCGGCTGGGTGCCGGCCGCAAGACTGGGCGGTCTGGGTCTGGGGATAGTCGACCGGCTGGCGCCGGTAAAGCGCCGTCTGGCCTTATACGCGATGGGCGATAGCGGAGACCTGCCAATGGCCGCACGTGTCAGTTGAACGGCGATACCTTACCGATGTCGGTGGCGTTGCTGGTTTGCTCAATCGCCTTTCGCTATCATGACGGGCTCAATCACCAGGCTTCGCAAGAGAGAGTCGCTGCATCCAATAGCGCGACCGCCGAAGGCGCAACTCGCTCGGAAACGCTCAGGCAAAAGGACTGCGAATCCTGATTGACTCTGGAGAGTGACCGGTAGGGCCGGTCCACCGAAGGGGTGCGGCAAAACCGGGAAAGCATACCGGGTTGCCCGATCTCTCAGGTTTCAGGACAGAGGGGCGGCAGGAGAGAACCTGCCGCCCCTTTTTTATTTAGGGAACAGACCGGTCACGATATGGCGCTGCGAACCGCACTATACGATCGTCACCATGCAGCCAATGCACGCATGGTGGATTTCGGTGGATGGGATATGCCACTGCACTATGGTTCGCAAATCGCAGAGCATCACGCGGTGCGTGACGCGGCCGGACTATTCGATGTGTCGCATATGCAGGTCGTGGATGTTAGCGGCGCTGGCAGCACAGCCTATCTTCAGCTACTGCTGGCAAACGACGTCGGCAAGCTCGGCGAAACCGGCAGCGGTTTATACAGCTGCATGTTGAATCACAATGGCGGTATCGTCGACGACTTGATCGTGTATCACCGCAGCGGCGACGATTATCGAGTCGTCGTCAATGCAGCAACCTCGGATTCGGATCTCACATGGATGAATGAAATCGCGGTTGATCACGATGTGCAAATCGAAGCGCTCGGCAATCAGATTATTCTGGCGGCGCAGGGACCGCAGGCCCGGAAGCGGGTTGCTGCTCATTTACCCGGCTCGGCCGGCGCGGATGCACTGACGTTGCCACCGTTTCATTCGCTGGACCGCGAGGACTTTTTTATCGCCCGGACAGGTTACACGGGCGAAGACGGTTGGGAACTGATACTCGATCGTGACTCGGGCATCGCACTTTGGGATGAACTGATCAACGATGGTATTGCCCCTTGCGGCCTGGGTGCGCGCGATACGCTGCGGCTGGAGGCAGGACTGAATCTCAACGGTCAGGACATGGATCCGTCGGTCACGCCGCTCGAGTGCGGGCTCGCTTGGACGGTCGCCTGGCTTCCCGATGACCGGGACTTCGTTGGCCGCGCTGCACTGAAGCGCCAACGTGACGCCGGCGTTACAAAAAAGATGGTGGGCCTGCTGCTGGACGATCGCGGTATCATGCGTGCAGGGCAACGCGTTGACACCGACAGCGGGGCCGGAATCGTCACCAGCGGAGGCTTTTCCCCTACTCTGCA
>JAUWKW010000137.1 GCA_030614035.1 Chromatiales bacterium
CAGCCAAACTGGGCTCCGGCTACCAGCGTGACTTGCAGCGAATTAAAGCGCCGTTGTTCCGTGCCATCGACTTATCAGCCGAATCGGGCGAAATCATGCGCTTTCTGATCGATGAGATCCGGTTTATACCGGAAAACATTGCCATCGATGAGTCGGTGTATGCAGCGGGTCAAGCAAACCGACTGGTTCTCGAGGAAGGTATCAGCTTTCGCGAAGCTTACCGCCGCGTCGCTCAGGAGCTCACCGGTGGGGACTAGGGATCCCGAACATCCGAGTGTATGAATTTACACGCGCAGAGATCGCTCCGGTTGAAAGCGTTCATCAGTCCGCTAGTATGCCTGCTGCTCGCAGCGTGTGGCCAGAAAGGCGCGCTTTACATTCCGGAACCGGATCAGCAGCCGGCTATTAGCCCCCAGACACTGCCTGAACCCAGTGCGGCGCAGCCTCTGTCTGTTTCCGAACAGCTAGAACTCCCGGCCGAGGGGGAAGACGGTATACCGGAACCGGCGAGAACTGACGAGGCAACACAAGCTCCGGAATAGAAGGCGATGGGCAAACCGAAATCGTTGCTGCTGGTTGATGGGTCGTCCTACCTTTATCGTGCCTATCACGCGCTCCCGCCGCTAACCACCAGCCAGGGTGAACCAACAGGCGCCATCCACGGCGTGCTCAGCATGCTGCACAAGTTAATCCGTGACGAGCAGCCCGAGTTGATCGCGGTCGTTATGGATGCCCCGGGCAAGACTTTTCGAGATGAACTGTACGCTGAATACAAAGCCAATCGTCCGCCGATGCCGGATGATCTGCGCCAGCAGGTTGAACCGTTGGTCGAAGCAATCGAGGCATTAGGGTTGCCGTTGATTCGTATCGGCGGCGTCGAAGCCGATGACGTCATCGGCACGCTGGCAACCGAGGCCGCCAAAAGCAAATTGAGTACCGTCATCTCAACCGGCGACAAAGATATGGCTCAACTGGTATCCGACCGGATTACGCTCCTGGATACGATGCCGCGTGGCACTAATCGCGAACCGCGGGCGATGGATGCAGAGGGTGTCTTTGAAAAATTTCACGTGCGAGCGGATCAGATGGTTGATTACCTCGCTCTTGTTGGGGACAGTTCTGACAATATTCCCGGTGTACCGAAAGTCGGCGCCAAAACCGCCGTGGCATTGCTTGCTGAATTCGACAGCGTCGCAGATATTCTGAACAATCTCACCGCCGTCGCGGAACTGCCTATTCGTGGCGCCAAAGGTCTGTCTGAGAGAATTGACGCTAACCGCGACGTGTTGCAGCTGTCGCGAAAACTGGCGACGATCAAGTGCGACGTGGCGATTGGCCAGGCGCCCGACGAATTGGTGCCGGTTGCACCAGATCTAAATAAATTGCGGGAACTTTATCGCAGGCTGGAACTGAACCGACTGCTGAAGACGCTATCGGATGAGCCAGCCACTACCCCGGCTGCACTTGAAAACACCGTCTACGAGACCATCCTGACCGACGCTCAACTGGACGATTGGCTGACAAAAATTGAAGCTGCCGAACTGGTCGCGCTTGACACGGAAACGACAAGTATCGATTACATGGAGGCGGAACTGGTGGGCCTGTCCTTTGCCGTTGAGGAAGGCCACGCCGCTTACCTGCCCGTATCCCATTGCTACGAAGGCGCGCCCAAGCAGCTGAATCGTGAACATGTTCTCGAGCGGCTCAGGCCCTGGCTGGAGGACGCATCCCGGAGCAAGCTGGGCCACCACCTGAAATACGATGCTCACATTCTAGAGAATCATGGGGTCACCCTGCGTGGCATGCGATTCGACTCGATGCTGGAGTCCTATGTTCTGAACAGCACGGCGATAAGACATGACCTGGACTCTGCGGCTCGAAAATACCTGGACATCGAAACCATTCATTACGAGGATGTCGCCGGTAAGGGCGCCAGCCAGTTGCGCTTCGACCAAGTCAATTTGGAACAGGCTGCACCCTACGCAGCCGAAGATGCCGACATTACTTTGCGCCTGCACCGCAAATTATGGCCGATGCTCGAGACAACCGGTGCACTGGCAGAACTCTATAAAAATATCGAACAGCCTCTGGTGCCGGTATTGCAACGGATCGAGCACGGTGGCGTGCTGGTCGACGAAAAGCGTCTTGCGAAGCAGGGTGCGGAGTTGGCAAAAAAAATCACCGCGCTTGAGAAAAAAGTGCACAAAGAGGCGGGTCGAGAATTTAATCTCGGATCCCCGAAACAGCTGCAGGAGATCCTGTTTGACGAACTTGAACTACCCGTTGTTCGGAAAACGCCGAAAGGACAACCATCGACAGCCGAAGACGTTCTGCAGGAACTCGCTGAGGAGTATGTTCTGCCAGAACTAATCCTCGATTACCGTACGCTGAGTAAATTGAAGTCCACCTATACCGACAAACTTCCACAACAAATATGCCCGCGGACGGGTCGAATTCACACCTCCTACCATCAGGCTGTTGCCTCAACTGGACGCCTGTCGTCGTCTGGCCCGAATTTGCAGAACATTCCGGTACGGACTGAGGAGGGACGCCGCATTCGGCAAGCATTCATCGCACCCCCAAATTATTCACTGCTGGCCGCGGATTATTCCCAAATTGAACTTCGAATAATGGCGCACGTTTCCGGAGATAAGGGGCTACTGCAGGCATTTGCGGATGATCTTGACGTCCACCGGGCGACAGCGGCCGAGGTATTCGGTGTCCGGCCGGACGATGTTGATGACAATCAGCGGCGCTCAGCCAAAGCGATTAACTTTGGGCTCATTTACGGAATGTCACCGTTCGGACTGTCACGCCAACTTGGTATCAGCCTGGACGAGGCACGCGGTTATACGGAGGTTTATTTCGACCGTTATCCGGGGGTCCAGGAATATATGAACCGGACCCGCGAGCAGGCAAAAGAAAAAGGCTTCGTGGAAACCGTTTTTGGCAGGCGCCTGTATCTTCCAGATATCCAGGCACGCCAGGCCCAACGCCGCCAATACGCCGAACGCAGCGCCATCAACGCCCCCATGCACGGAACCGCTGCCGACATTATCAACATGGCGATGCTTTCCGTGGATGACTGGCTGCAAACGGATGGAGCCGACGCACGGATGATCATGCAAGTTCACGATGAACTCGTGTTAGAGGTTCAGAGCAACATAGCAGAGGAAGTCGCAGCCCACGTCGCCCAGCTGATGAGCGAGGCCGCATCCCTTCAGGTGCCCCTCAAAGTCGCGACCGGAATCGGTTCCAACTGGGACAAAGCTCACTAGCGCTGGGAACTTTTGGCACCGCTATTCCTCTAAATGAACGGATGATTACCATCCCCCGCTATCCTCCCTAAGCGGGTGGCATACCGGTGACCCCAAGCCGGTTGCTGCAGCCCCGGGTGCTCCCCCTGTACTCTGCACCCGGGGCGTCTTTTTACCATCGCAGGCCGTTCGCAATTATCTAAGACGTCCGTCGCCGATCGCTGTGCAGAAACTCCTCCAGGCGCATCCTGGCTTTGTCCACTCCCCGGTCTTTCGTGGCTGAGAACAATTGGACGCTGGCTTCATCGCGAAGTTGGCGTCGCACGTTCGTAAGTGTCGCGGCGCCGTCCTTGCGGCTCAACTTATCGGATTTAGTCAGCAGCACGTGCGTCGAGCAGCCGATCCGGTCCGCCCATTCGAGCATCTGCCAATCAAAATCGCCTAGCGATCGACGACTATCAACCACAACAAACAAACCGGCTAGCGAATGCCGCTGATTGAAGTATCCGTCGAGCAACTGCCGCCAATGCTGCTGCAATTGCTTGGGAACCCGCGCGAAACCGTACCCGGGCAGATCCACGAGGCGCTGACCCGGCCTGAGACTGAAGAAATTGATTAGCTGTGTCCGGCCAGGGTTTTTGGCAGTTCTGGCAAGATTGCGTCGGTTCAGAACTGCGTTGATGGCACTGGACTTGCCCGAGTTCGACCGGCCCGCGAAAGCGACCTCCGCTCCCACATCCTCGACAAACTGATCGACACGATGAGCGCTGCTAAGAAAGTTGGCTTGTGGATATTCCGACATACACGCTGCGTCAGACGGCCAGATCGGGCGGATTTAGTGTAAAATCCGCCGCTCCCGCGAGTTTAGCACGCGATAATTTGAAGAAAACCACCGAGGATGAACCGAGTCAAATACAAAATTCGCCACGCTATCCTTTCCCTGTGCTTCGGGCTAATTGGGTTCCTGGTCTTGACCGGGCCCGGTCTGATGGCCGCCGGTTCCGCCGAACGCGGCGCAAGTATTTCCCTGACCTGTGCCGCCTGCCACGGCGCGACCGGCATCAGCGCTAACCCGGAGTGGCCTAACCTCGCAGGCCAACACGAGAAATATACCGTCCAGACTTTGAAAGCGTACCAGGCGGGTGACCGCCAAGACGTGTTGATGACTGGCCAGGCCATGTCCCTGAGCGGCCAGGATATCGCGGATCTAGCAGCGTACTTCGAGGGCGAGCAAGGGGCGCAGAATACTGCTGACCCGGCACTGATAGCTGCCGGTGAGCGACTCTATCGGGGCGGCGACAGGGACAAAAGCATCAGCGCATGCATTGCCTGCCATGGCCCAGCCGGTCGCGGGAATTGGCCCGCTGCCTACCCGTCCGTGGCCGGGCAGCATGCAAGCTATACAGCCAAACAATTGCGCAGCTATGCGAACGGTACCCGGAAATCAGACTCAAATCAGGTTATGCGCAACATCGCGGCGTTACTCAGGCGTTGATATCGCTAGGTGATCTGAACTGGTATCGGAAGCAATATTCAAAATCCGCAACCTTGTATGAGTCGGCTTTAGAGCGAGCCGAGTCCGTTGACGATCGAGTCCGTGCAACAGAGTCGCTAATCCAACTCGCATCCTCGTACGGTGAACTCGGTCGCTTTCACGAAGCCACCGAGCGAGCTAATCAGGCACG
>JAUWKW010000017.1 GCA_030614035.1 Chromatiales bacterium
GAATTGCATTTGTGGCAAATAAAGAATTGGCCGCTGTGCGTTTCACCGGGGTCGCCGCAACCTATATAGGCATTCAATGAGTCCAGCCGGTGCACCAGTGAAGCCGTACTCAAAAATTCCAGCGCCCGGTACACGGTCGGCGGCATCGCCTTGCGGCCGTCGCGGGCAAGTTGTTCGAGGATTGCATACGCGCCTATTGGGGCATGGCTGCGCCAAATCAGCTCCAGCACGCGTCGCCGGATCGGGGTCAAACGCAGTCGCTGCAAATCGCAAATGGCCACCGCGCGTTCCATCGCTGTCTCGATACAGACGCTGTGATCATGCGTGCTAGGCAGGAATCTGCTGATCACGGAAGCAGTCTGACTGGTCATTGTTTCGTGCCCGTGCTCAGGTTCTGGAGGCCAATTTGTTATATTATAACCTAACATTTCGTCGACCCGCAGCAAAGGCCACTCAATCAAATGGACAGCAAGCTTCTGGAGATTATTTGTTGCCCGGTAACCCATCAGCCGCTCGAATACCTGGATCAGGCCCAACTCGATCAGCTAAATCAGGCCATCCGTGATGGCAAAGCCCTAAACAGCGCCGATCAGGTCGTCAGCGGGGAGTTTTCCGAAGCGTTGGTTTCCAGAGATGCCCGGCTGGTGTACCCGATCCGTAATGGCATTCCGATTCTGCTCGAAGAGGAATCCATCGACTGGACCCGGCTGTCTGGCTGAGCAATCTGCCCGCGGCCAGCCCCTATCGGTGGATGGATTCGTCTGCGGACGTGTATGATGGACGAAAAGGCCTCAGCCTTCCCAAAGCGTGAAACTGACACCCGAGCAGCTACCCAAGCACCTTTCCGAGCGCCCATCGCCCCTGTATTTCATATCCGGCGACGAACCTTTACAGGTAACCGAAGCAGTCGACCAGATTCGCTCTGCCGCCAGACAAGCCGGATTCACCGAACGCCAGGTCTACGTGGCGACGGCGGGGTTTGATTGGCGCGCTCTGACCGGGTCTATCCAAAACCTGTCGCTGTTTGCGAGTCGGCGGCTGATCGAAATTCGCCTGCCTACCGGCAAGCCGGGTCGGGAAGGCTCGGCGGTTCTGGCCGAGTTAGCCGACAGCCCGCCGCCGGATACCGTGCTCGTAGTCATCGCACCGCATTTAGATGCCCGTAGCGCCAGCAGTCGCTGGGCCAAAGCGCTGGCGAAAGCCGGTGTATGGATCGCCGTGCGACCGCTGCCGACTCACAAAATACCGGCCTGGCTAGGACGGCGCCTCGAGCAGGCTGGGCTGCAATACGATGCAGCGGCACTGGAACTGTTAGCGGCCAAGGTCGAGGGCAACCTGTTGGCCGCCCGTCAGGAAATCGACAAGCTGGTGTTATTGGCTGACGGTGGCCGGGTCACGGTCGATACGGTCAGGGCGTCGGTCGCCGACAGCGCCCGTTTCGATGTGTTTCAACTGGCCGATGCCGCAGTGAGTCTGGACGCCGGCCGGGCGATCAGGATCCTGCAGGGACTGCAACGCGAAGGGGTGCCAGAGACCTTGACCTTGTGGGCCCTGGTCCGAGAGATCCAGACCTTGGTCGAATTAGGCTGTCACGTTGATCAGGGCAGCTCGGTTTCCACGGCGCTAGCCAAAGTGCGTGTTTGGCAGACTCGCCAGGGCATGGTCGGCGAGTGTTTGCGGCGGCATACGCCAAGCAGTATCGAGGGGCTGGTATCGAAGGCCTGTCAGGTAGATCGCATCGTCAAAGGTGCGCAATTCGGCCAAGCATGGAATGCCCTGACCGAACTGACGCTCGCGATTGCCAAACCACCGGCCCCGCCCGCGGCGGTTTCCGTCTCGTGAACTAACCCGGTTGTGCGATCCATCGGCATATTCGGCGGTGCATTTGATCCAATCCATTTTGGTCATTTGCGCACGGCATTCGAATTGATGACGGCACTGGATCTTGCTGCAGTACATTTTGTGCCCAGCGGTGATCCGCCGCACAAGAATCGGCCACAGGCTGGCGGGGATATACGGTTTCAGATGATCAATGCCGCGATTGAGGGACAGGCTGGATTTGTTGCTGACGACCGGGAATTGAATCGCTCGGGGCCGTCCTATTCAATCGATACGCTCGAAAGTGTGCGGCAGGAGCACCCGGACGATGCCCTGTGCTTGCTGATCGGCATGGATGCATTTCTGGGCCTGCCCGAATGGCACCGTTGGCAGGAAATTCCAGCGCTGGCACATGTCGTCGTAGCGCATCGGCCGGGCTGGTCACCGCCCCGGGTCGGGCTGGTCGGGGATTTGCTTGCTAGTCGTGGAACGAGCCGAGCCACAGATCTCAGGGAAGCTCGCAGTGGCCGTGTTTATATTCAGGAAGTGACTCAACTGGAAATTTCGTCCAGCGGCGTGCGTGCGCTCGTCAGCCAGGGCGGTGACCCGCGTTTCCTGCTGCCGCATGCCGTGGCGGCGATTATCGAACAAACGGGGTGTTATGGGCAGCCGCAACGATCAATCGGAACGAAGGAGCGCAACCATGCCTGAGCTGCAGTTGCTTGACCTGGCAGCCGCGGCGCTCGATGAGCTGAAAGCTCACGACGTGCGGGTGCTCGATGTACGTGGCCTGACGTCGATAACCGACCACATGGTTGTTGCGACCGGTACATCGGGCCGTCACGTTCGCTCAATTGCAAACAGGCTCATTGAGTACGCAAAGAAAGCGGGTAAACCACCACTCGGCGTCGAGGGTGAAGAAGGCGGGGAATGGGTTTTGGTCGACCTGCAGGACGTGGTCGTGCATATCATGCAACGGCGCGCGCGAGAGTTCTACAAGCTCGAGGATCTCTGGGCCACTGAACCATCTACAACATTCAGGCGAGCAGACTAAGCTCGCGGCAACGCCTGAAATCGAACCAGAATTCGGCGGTTTTCATGCGAATCACGATTTTTGCTGTAGGCACCCGCCTTCCAGGGTGGGTCAACGAAGGTTTTCGTGTCTACCAGCAGCGTATGCCGCGAGACATCACTCTCGATCTTGAGGAAATACCAATGGTTTCACGCAGCTCCAAGAGCCGTCCCGGACCGGCAGTGGAGAAAGAAGGCGAGCGCCTGTTGCGTCGGCTGAAACAGCAAGAACTGATGGTGGCGCTGGATGAAGCTGGTGAACCATGGACGTCGGCGGACCTCGCAGAAAAGCTGCAGGAGTGGCTGCAACGCCATCCGCGAATTGCGCTGGTGATCGGTGGGCCCGACGGCTTGTCAGCTGCTTGCAAGCAGCGTGCCGATCTCAGCTGGTCATTATCGCCACTGACTTTGCCTCACGGATTGGTCAGGATCGTTGTGGCTGAGCAGATATACCGTGCCTGGACGATGCTCCAGGGCCACCCCTATCATCGAGCATGAGCCCGCAGCAGGCCCGCCAGCGCAGATTTATCTACCTTGCGTCGCAGTCGCCGCGGCGCCGGGAATTGCTGGCGGGCCTGGGTCTCGATGTTCGAATTCTGAACACGGACATCGACGAGCAGCAAAAAGCCGGCGAGGTGCCCGATGCTTACGTGCAGCGGCTCGCAATCGCAAAGGCCCGGGCCGGCGACACACAGCGTTCCGGCCCGATGGCGCCGGTACTGGGCGCAGATACCGTGGTCGTGGCCGGAGATTGCGTTATGGGCAAGCCAGCAAGCCGCGACGATGCCGTGGACATGCTCGCCACGTTGTCGGGACGCTCGCACTGGGTCCACACAGGGGTTGCCGTCGTGTCTGCTGCAGATGAGGCCGTGACGACCAGCAGCACAGAGGTCTGGTTTCGCGAAATTAGCGTCGCCGAGCGGCACGAGTACTGGGCCACCGGTGAACCGGTAGATAAGGCTGGAGGCTATGCTATACAGGGTTTCGGAGCATTATTCGTGACGGAGATACGCGGCAGTTACACCGGTGTCATGGGTCTGCCGTTGTTTGAGACAGCACGCCTGCTACAGGAATTCGGCTACAAGTTCCCAGGTATCTGACAACTCCAATGACCGAGGAAATTTTGATCAACGTGAGCCCGCATGAGGTACGCGCCGCTGTCGTTGATGACGGCGTATTGCGGGACATTTTGATTGAACGTGCATCACGACGCGGCCTCGTCGGCAATATATTCAAGGGACATGTTTCCCGGGTGTTACCCGGGATGCAGGCTGCTTTCGTGGACATAGGCCTGGAACGCACGGCGTATCTGCATGCGTCGGATATCGCGCGGCCGCAGAATTTGGACACGGACATGCAGGATCAGCCACAAGCAAACGTTCGCGAATTAGTTAGCGAAGGCTCGGAAATTCTGGTGCAGATCCTCAAGGAACCCATCGGAGATAAAGGTGCTCGCCTAACCACATTTATGAGCATTCCATCGCGCTACCTGGTGCTGATGCCCAGGCGGACCGGCTTGGGGGTTTCGACCAGGATTGAGGACGCGGCCGAGCGTGCCCGACTGAAGGAAGTTATGGAAAGCCTGCTACCGGCAGATTCAGATCACGGTTACATCATCCGCACCGCCGCCGACGGCGCCGAACCGGACGCGCTGAAGGCTGACAAGCTGTTTGTGGACCATCTTTGGGAAGTCATCAATAGAGAGGCCGCGGAATCGCCATGTGGCCGGGTTGTCCACGAGGATCTGCCTTTGCCCGTTCGTGTAATACGTGACCTGGTCAACCGCGACATCGACCGCGTCCTCGTAGACTCCGAAGAATGGCTGCAGAAACTGAAAAATTTTGCAAAAACCTTTGCGCCGGATCTGTTGCCGGTCCTGGAGCTTTATACCGGCCGTCGGCCACTTCTCGATCTGTATGGCATCGAGGACGAGATCGAAAGGGCACTGTGCCGGAAGGTGGAATTGAAGTCCGGTGGATACCTCGTCATCGATCAGACCGAGGCGATGACGACTGTGGATGTCAATACCGGTGGCTACGTTGGGCGCGGGAATCTGGAGGAGACCTTATTCCGGACTAATCTCGAAGCCGCAGTCGCGATCGCCCGCCAGCTGCGGCTGCGCAACCTGGGTGGAATGGTCATCATTGACTTCATCGACATGGAAGCGGAAGCACATCGTGAGCAGGTATTGTCGGCTCTGGAAGCAGCGCTTGCCAGCGACCATGCGAAAACCCAGATCGCGCAGGTTTCCCCTCTCGGTCTGGTCGAAATGACCCGCAAAAGGACCCAGGAGAGCCTGGAACATGTCATGTGCCAACCGTGTCCAACATGTCATGCTAGGGGCTATATCAAGACGCCGGAGAGCATTTGCTATGAAATTTTCAGAGAAATTCTTCGGCAGCAGCGTCAATTCGAATTTGGCGAATTGGTCGTGCTCGCCCACGAGGACGTAATTGAAATGTTGCTGGATGAGGAATCATCGACGCTGGCAGAACTTGCTGAGTTGGTCGGCAAAACCATTAGTCTGCAGACCCAGGTGCCAAATGCCCAGGATCAGTTCGACGTCGTGCCGATGTAGGCGATCGAGGCGTTTTGCAAAGTAATGGGCCGATTGTTCGGTAAGCTGCTGAAATGGATCCTGCCGGTTGTGGCAGCGGTAGTCATCACGCTGGCATTGCTGGTCGGCGTGGCGCGTCTGATGCTGCCTCAGGTTCCCCTGTACCGTGCCGAAATCCGCAACTGGGTCCAGAACGCGACAGGATTTGAACTGGATTTCCGCCACATCAGTGCCGGACTGTCGTTCTCCGGTCCGGAGTTGCGATTATCCGAGGCGACGATCAGTTGGCCGCAGGATGGGGTGACGGTACTCCGCGCTGATCAGATCGATGTCAGCCTCAATCTGTGGGTATTTATGACCGACGGACTGCTAATCCCGGGCCGCATTGCTGTCAGCGGTTCGCGCGTGGAGCTTGAGCGCAGTCTGGATGGCAGTTTCTACATACAGGGTCAGCCGTGGAGCAGCTTTACGTCGATCGGCGGCGCGGATGCGTTCGACTTTGACCAACTACCGACGATAAATGTGCTGGTCCAGGATATTGAGTTCAGTTACCAGGACTTGCTGAGTGGCGCGGCACCGGCAAATTTTTGGGTGAACCGGATTCAGCTTGTTCTGGAGGACGGTAGAGTCCGTTTGGATGGACGTGTGCAGCCGGATCCCGATTTCGGCAGGCAGCTCGAGATTTCGACGGACTGGCCACTGGAGTTGCTGACCGAAGCTGCCGATGCGACCGATCTACCCGAATGGAAATTTTACGTCGCCGCCGAAGCTTTGGACCTTGATCGCTGGTTTACATTGTGGAATGACCCCGATTTTCCAATCAGTTCTGCCAAAGGCGACCTCTCTGTGTGGGCCGATTTTCGCGGATGGCAACCAAGCAACATCACGGCCGAACTCGATCTGTCTGCGCTGAGCCTGAAGCAACCCAATGATCTGACGGAACTGATCAATCGCTTTGAGGGTCTTTTTGAGTGGCAGCGGAGGGATGCTGGCTGGTTGCTTGCGGCCAACGGTCTTCGCCGCGTTCGCGGAGACAGTGCCTGGCCTTCCAGTTCGTTCAGTGTCCGTTATGTTGATCGCGAGCCTGGATCCACAAAACAGATTTCCGTGCAGCTGAGTTTTCTGCGCCTGTCTGATCTGATGCCATTCGTCCGGGCAACTATCGCCGAGGAAATCCTGGATGAACTGCTGCCCGGTGAATTCCAGGGCGATATCGAAGATGCGACGCTCCAACTAGAGTTACCTGTTGGTCAGCCGCTGGAGTTCGATGCCCGTGCGACGTTTACCGACCTCGGGTACACCGGAATGGAACCCGATCAAGTGCTGGGTGGAGTCAGCGGCAGTATTGTAGCTGATCAAAACGGGGGCCAGCTGCAGCTCGATTCTTTCGATGTCCAATTTGGCTTATTCAATGTGTTTCGTGCGCCGGTCGAGGTTGGCCGCGTTAGCGGACTGCTGGTGTGGCGATCCAGCGTGGGCGGCCACACGATTCTGGGCAATAGCGTGGAGGTCGCGACGTCGGCTGCGTCGGTCAGGGCGACCTTCGAGCTGACCTTGCCGAGGGATTCAGGTGTACCGGTTATTGATCTGACGGCAACCGCCACGATTTCAGACGTATCCGGTGTGTTGGACTTTTTGCCCCGGCGCCTTCCCCCCAAAGTACTCAGCTGGCTGGACCGCGCGGTCATTGCCGGGGAGGTGCCGCGCGCCAATATCGTGCTGCGGGGCCCGCTGCTTGGGTTTCCCTACGGTCACGGAGAGGGCGTGTTCAGGGTGGTGATGCCGGTGCGTAACGGTATCCTTGATTACGCCCCGGAATGGCCGCGACTGGTTGATGCTTCGGGTACTGTCATATTCGACGGCGTTTCAATCGAAGGCCGGGACCTTGCGGGCAAACTGCTCGAGATGCGCTACCAGGATGGGCATGCGCAAATATCCGACGTCCGCAACGGCATTATCGAGGTATCGGGTCAGGGCCAAACGGCGATGGATGAGGCGCTGGATTTCATACGCGCTTCACCGATCGGACGCGCATTGCAGCCACGCATCGAAGATGTCACTGCCAGCGGCACGATGCAAAGTGATGTTCAGCTGGTTCTGCCCATCAAGAGCATCGCTGACTATCAAGTCATCGGACGATTCGAGCTGCAACAGGCGACGCTGGGCCTGAACGGCATCGAGGACAAACTAACCGACCTCGTCGGCGTGGCCCGATTGAATAACCTGGAAATAAGCGCCGAAAATCTTCGTGGCCAATTGCTCGACGAGCCCGTTCGAATCCAGGTCAGACCAATGGATGTTGATGCGGGTGACTACAGCCACGTCGCTTGGCTCAATGGCACGACACCTGCTCAGAAAACATTTACTGCTCTGGGGCTCCCGATGTCGAATTACTTCAGTGGCGACCTGAAGTGGCGGGCCGCCGCATTTTTTCCAATTCGCCGGGAGGAAACCCCCGTTCCATTTCGGCTGATGATTCGAACGGATATCGAACAGCTCGCCAGCGAATTGCCGACGCCGCTGAACAAAATTGCCGGCGACCCCGAAATTGCGCGGGTGCTGATTGATTTTCCGCAACCCGGCAACATCGAGATTTTCGGCCGCTTGCAACGGGATATCACCTGGGCTATCGGCCTGCTTCGCCTCGAAGAGGGCTGGAAAGTTGATCGGGGCGCGGTGCATATGGGCAAGGCTGCGTCCTCACTGCCCGCGGAGCCCGGGCTGGAGCTTACGGGCCATTTGGCCAGTGCGCGACCGGCCGACTGGTTCAATTTGCGCGGGGACGATGAACAGCGCCGCAGCCGGTGGCGAGACATCTACCGGGAAATGATTTTTCATATCGATGAATTGTTCGTGTTCGGGCAGCGATTCAAGAATGTCGAACTGCAGGCGCAGCGTGGAATTGAGGGCTGGGAGATCGAGATCGAAAGTAAATTGGCCGTGGGTGAACTGACGGTGCCGTTTGAGTTCGACCAGGGAATTCCGATGAAACTGGATATGGATCGACTGTTGCTGATGGATCCGGATCGAAGTGACTCCGGGATTACCGATCCGCGAACGCTGCCGCCGATTCAGGCAAAGATTGCCGAGTTTGCGATCGGCGAAGTGCGATTCGGCGCGCTTGAAGCGTCTGCGGTTTCGGTTCCGCAGGGGCTGCAAACAGAAAAGCTGGAAATAACCGGTAGCAGTTTTTCTGTAACCGGGGCCGGCGAGTGGTTGATTATTGAAGATACGCCACGCAGCCGGCTGCAACTGACGCTAGCCAGCACAGATGTGCTCGATACATTGGTAACCATGGGTTACGAACCGCTGATGGAAGGCGAGGTCGGCGAAGTTTATGCAGATCTTTCCTGGGAAGGTTCGCCTGGCGAGGGCTTTCTCTACCGTTCAACTGGTGAGGTCCGGGTAAGCGTCAAGAACGGCCAGCTGTTTGAGGTTGAACCTGGCGGCGGCCGGCTGTTGGGGTTGGTGAGTGTTACGGCCCTGCCGCGGCGCCTGCAACTGGATTTCAGTGACGTGCTTGACGAAGGCCTGGGCTTTAAGCGAATCAGAGGCGATTTTCGATTGGATAGCGGCAGTGCATACACCTGCAACCTTGGCCTTGAAGGCCCGGTTGCAGACATCGGCGTGGTTGGTCGGGCCGGCATTCGCGATGAGGACTACGATCAACTCGCGGTGGTGCGGCCGCATATGTCGAATGCATTGGCGGTTCCGGCGTTTATTGTCAGTCCTGGACTGGGCGCCGCGATGTTACTGATAAACAGGATTTTCCGAGAGCCGTTGAGCAGTATTGGTGAGTCCTATTTCCGCGTATCCGGGCCTTGGGAAAATCCGCTGGTCGAACCGGTGCAGCGCGCCGACATGGACCTGACCGCCTTTCAGGACTGTGAAAAAGTGTTGCCGGACATCACTCCGGATCCCAGCGAGCTGACAGTCGAGTTACCGGAAGGCTTAAACCACGATGTGCCACAGGAATGACAGGCCTGTAGCCGACCATTCGGAGTCCAGGTGAGCACACTGGCAGCGGTGCAAATGAATTCTGGCGGTGATTTGGCCGCCAATCTTGATTGCGCAAGCAATTTGTTACAGCGCTGTGCACAGGCAGGCGCGGGTTTGGCAGTTTTGCCGGAAAACTTCTCGGGTATGCCAGAAAACATGGCAAGTCGCAGATCGGTGGCCGAAGCCGATGGCAGTGGGCCGCTGCAGGAGTTTATTTCATCGGAGGCGAAGCGACTGCAGTTGTGGATCGTCGGCGGAACGATTCCGGTCCGTAGCGCAGATCCGGATCGACCGTTTTCGTCAAGTTACGTGTTTGATCATGATGGCAACTGCGTCGGACGATACGACAAAGCACATCTGTTTGATGTCAACATACCGGGCAGCGACGAGGCCTACCAGGAATCGGCATTTACCCAGCCGGGAACCGCGGCGCTGGTGGTCGAATCTCCCTGGGGCCGGCTGGGGGTGGCCGTGTGCTACGATCTTCGCTTCCCGGAACAGTTTCGGCAGATGTCATCGACCGGCCTGGATGTTGCTGCAGTGCCGTCCGCATTTACCGTCCCGACTGGTCAGGCCCATTGGGACACGTTGCTGCGCGCCCGGGCCGTCGAAAACCTGTGTTACGTGGTCGCCGCGGCCCAGACAGGCTGTCATCCCGGCAATCGCGAAACTTACGGGCATTCGATGATTATCGGGCCCTGGGGCCAGGTCCTTGGCGATGCCGGCAGCAGCGAAGGCGTAATTACCGCCGCCTTCGACCGCGCCGGTATTGACGAACTGCGGCAGCGTTTTCCGGTACTGGCACACCGGTCTAGAATGGAGCATGAATAAGACTGTGCAATCCGAAGATCCCATTGACATAGCCAAATCCCGCTTGCTGGTGCCGACTGGTCTCGACGAACAACATCTTGATCAGGCGCTGAACACCTTGCTGCAACGTGGAGTGGACACGGCGGATCTATATTTTCAGGTGATTCGTCACGAATCCTGGTCATTAGAAGATGGCATCGTTAAAGAGGGCAGCCACAGCATCGATCAAGGCGTGGGCGTTCGCGCCATGTCCGGCGAAAAGACCGGATTCGCGTATTCCGATGAGATCGTATTGCCGGCATTGATGCATGCGTCGCAGGCGGCCAGCGCCATAGCCCGGCAGGGCCAACAGGGCCAGGTTCAGGCGTGGCGGGCGCAAACGGGACACAGCTTGTATCCACCGCTGGATCCGCTGGCCTCCATAACGGATGCGGAGAAGGTTCAGTTGTTACAGGATGTCGATCGATCGACCCGCGCCGCGGACCCCAGGGTTGTGCAGGTCATGGCCAGCCTGGCCGCTGTTCACGAAGTCGTGTTGGTTTATAGCAGCGATGGCGTACTTGCTGCTGATGTCCGGCCGCTGGTTCGCATGAACGTTTCCGTGATCGTCGAGGACAACGGACGACGCGAGCAAGGTTACAGCGGCGGCGGCCGACGCTGTGGATACAGCTACTTCATGGAAGGGGACCGTCCTGCAGAGTATGGCCGCGAAGCGGTGCGCCAGGCGCTGATTAATCTGGAAGCGCAGCCGGCGCCGGCTGGTGAGATGGTGGTCGTGCTCGGTCCAGGCTGGCCGGGAGTGTTGTTGCATGAAGCGATCGGGCACGGGCTGGAAGGCGACTTCAATCGCAAGGGGACCTCGGCATTTTCGAATTGCCTCGGTCAGAAAGTTGCGACTGAACATTGCACGGTAGTCGACGATGGCACTTTGGATGGGCGTCGCGGTTCCCTGAATATCGATGATGAAGGTACGCCAACGCGAATGACGACCTTGATAGAGAATGGGCGATTGTGCGGCTACATGCAGGACAAGATGAATGCGCGTCTGATGGGAATGGAACCGACCGGAAACGGACGTCGCCAGTCATTTGCCCATGCGCCAATGCCCCGGATGACGAATACCTATATGTTGCCGGGCCCTCATGATCCGGATGAAATTATCGCGTCAGTTGATAAGGGTATTTACGCTAAAAACTTTGCCGGCGGGCAGGTCGACATCACGTCGGGCAAATTCGTTTTTTCAACCAGCGAAACTTACTTGATTGAAGGCGGCAAACTCGGCGCGGCAATCAAGGACGCGACCCTTATTGGCGATGGACCATCGGTACTGCAAAAGGTCTCGATGGTCGGCAACGACCTGGAACTCGACAGTGGTATCGGTGTCTGCGGCAAGGATGGCCAGTCGGTTCCGGTCGGGGTCGGGCAGCCGACGCTGCGCGTGGACGGCCTGACGGTAGGTGGCGTACAGGGTGGGTAAAGCCCCCATTGGCATGTGATACGGTGTGCCCTGTCGGGTGAAGCTCCCGGCGGGTTCTAAGAACAACAATTTGCGGGGACAATCAACGCAAACGAATGCGATTTTGGCTATCGAAACCGCTGTACGAAGCCGTTCCGTATCTCTATCTGATTGCGGGTCTGGCCGCCCTTATTGCGTCGCTGTACCTCGACTACTGGATCTGGCCGACAATCGGCCTTGTAGTGGGCTTTGCCTGCATCATCGGCGGGCTGGTGATCTGGCTGCGCCGCCGTGACTTCCGGCACAATCTGAAGTCTCCGGATGCCGAGGATTTCGACTCCTAGCTTGCAGTTGTGCGTTTTGAATTACTGGCCGCATGCGCTAGCACAACGTACGAACATTAACGACGAGGGGATTGATAATGAAAACAGCAATGAGGTTCTTGGGAGCGCTGTCAGCCTTCGTGCTGCTGCTCGCGCCAGTGGCCGATAGCTTCGCGGTCGGCTACGGCCCTGATCCCGGAACGCAACTAGCACAGCGTGACCGTGGGCCCGG
>JAUWKW010000167.1 GCA_030614035.1 Chromatiales bacterium
TCGGGCAGATCGGCGCCGACTGGCTCTGACATCCCTGTCTCGCCAGCCGGCGACGACGCTCGGATGCCCTCGGTCCCCCGCAGCGGGCTCGCCCGGAGGGGCCGTGAGCGTCGTCGGGAACGAAGCTCGGGCATGGACGCCCGGCGAGTCGACGCCGATTCGAGCGGCGCCAGGGATGGCGTAGCGAGATTAAGCGTGCGGCCCCTCCGGGGGATCGAGCTGCGGTTGAGCAAGGATGCCCTTCGGTCATCCGCGTGTGGTACCGCGCCGGAACGTTATCGATTTCGGCCGCAGCCGGCTGGTTTGGTGGGGGCTTGGGCCATTGACGGTAAAGGAGTACCATGTGCGGTTAGGGCTTGGCGCCGTCATGGACGGATGGCAAACGGTCCCAGCGTGGTCTCGCACCGGATTAGCGACAGGAGTCGAACGGGGCAGACGGATGCAACTGAATGTACCGGGTCACCGGCATCTTCGCAAAATAGTCGTTCTAAATCCTAAGGGCGGCTGCGGAAAAACTACCCTCGCAATTAACGTCGCCGGCTACCTTGCGTCGAAGGGCAAAGCCGTTGCACTGATGGATGCCGACCCCCAGGGATCGGCGATGCGCTGGGTGCAAGACCGCCCGAACAATTTAACCCCAATCCATGGCATGACGGTCAGCGGCGGCAAGGCCAACGTGACCCAGAGCTTTAAGTTACGCGTGCCACTCGGCACCGAATTCCTGATTGTCGACTCGCCTGCCGGAGTACCGGCGCTTGATCTGGGTGAACTGACCAGCGGCGCGCACGCGATCATGGTTCCGGTGCTGCCATCCGGCATCGATGTACATGCTGCATCCAGACTGATGGCGGACTTGTTACTCGTCGCCCGCGTTAGCCGGCGTAACGGTCGGCTCGGTGTCGTGGCAAATCGTGTGCGTGAAAACACGCTCGGATATCGTCGCTTGATGAGTTTTCTGGATCGACTGTCAATATTGGTCATCGGCATTTTGCGTGACAGCCAGAACTATGTGCATGCGGCAGAGGCAGGTATGTCGATCCACGAGATGCCGCCATCCCGTGCCGGCAAGGACCAGATCGCATGGCGGACCATCACGCACTGGCTGGACCGCAGGCTGGACACTCAGCTGAGCTCGCGGGATTTCCATCGGCCCGAGGTTGTTTCAAACCGCGCAATACGCCAGTTCGCGGAATATCCTTTCTAGCGCGGTGCTTGCGCGGGCCGGTGGCTTCCGGTCAGAATCCCACCCTGTCGGGAACCAGAATGACCCGGGACAGTTGTCCCGGAATACGAACTAGCCTCAAGCTTGCTGCGCCGTCGGCGGGGAGAAGTACACGATGTGGATTCGAAAAAACCACCTGGACCTGTTAAAGGGCCGGCATCTACCGATACCGACACAGATCGTGTCGAATGAAGAGTTCTACCCGATGTCGCAGACGGTCGAGCAGGCGAGGATCGAAAAGCGGCTGTTTGAAATGGCCGGTCAGAAAGCCCGTCGACTCGGGATGTCACGGCGGGAATTTTTAAAAACCAGCGGCGGTATGGCGACAGCGTTTCTGGCGATGAACGAAGTGTTCGGTCCCGTGTTTAATGTCGCTAACGCCGAAGCGATGGAGGCAGCGGCCTACAACGAAGCGTGGCCGAAAGACCAGTTCATCTTTGATGCGCAGACGCATCACGTCAAGGACACGATAAGAGGTCCGCTGGCGATGAGAAAAATTACCGGGCGCCTGGGATTCAACCAGGCACTGGCGGGTGTGACGCCGCCTGAGGATGCCCTCCATCGGGCAAATTATTTAAAGGAAATTTTCCTGGATAGCGACACGGTGATGTCGGTTATGAGCGGCGGTGCAGTCGGGCCGGTCGAAGAACACACTTTGCCGGTCGAGGAGATGGTATCGACGCGCGACACGATGAATGAGATCGCTGGATCGCAGCGCATGTTGAGTCACGGTTTGGCTGACCCGGTGCGGGCAGGCGCAATCGAGGAACTGGAACGCCAGGCCACGGAACTCAAAATCGATGGGTGGAAATGCTACACCGGTAATCCATATGCTCCGTGGCGCATGGATGACCAGAAGATTGCCTACCCGTTTCTCGAGAAAGCAATCGAACTTGGCATCACCAATGTCAGTGTGCACAAAGGGCTGCCCTTGTCGATGCGCGCCAAGGAATTCTTCATTCCGGACGATATTCCGAGAGCCGCGAAGGATTTTCCGGAGATCAACTTCATCGTGTATCACTCCGGCATGCGGCACATGATGGCGAACCTGCCGCCAACGATGACCGGGCTCGGCGACAACGGATACATCGAATGGACCACCGACTTGTGCAAGGCGCGCATGGCAAATCCGGACATGACCAACGTATATATGGAACTGGGCGGCGTGTTCGGTTTCTCCGTGATCACCAATCCGGACGTCTGCGGTCATTTGCTCGGGCAAATCATCGCCGCTTTCGGTGCCGACCACATGATTTGGGGAACTGACTGTATCTGGTTTGGTTCGCCGCAATGGCAGATTGAAGCGTTCCGTCGCTTTCAAATTCCCGAAGCGCTGCAGGAAGAATATGGCTATGCAGCGATTACCGATGCCGACCGCGATCGCGTGTTCGGTCTCAATGTCGCGGGTTTGTACGGAGTGGACGTCGATGCGGCCCGCAAGGCGGCGTCCGGTGACGCAATCCAGAACCTTCGGGCGCAATATCGCGAAGCCGGTGCCGAGCCGAGCAATACAGCCTACGGTTGGGTACGCGGCTGAGACCACGCACGGCGCCGAGGAAGTGCTAGCGGCGTGTGACGATCTTGGGTACTTCCGGCACTGCCGGGTATTTTGGGTGGTAGTCGTCTTCCAGCGTAAATCGGCCGGTGGTGTTATACGGGTCGTGACTAGCGCTTGGGCTGTGATCGAACGTCAACGGATCCACGTGACCAGCATCGCCGTCCGCGTCGGGCGCCGGCTGTTCCCTGAAATGCCGATCTTCAGGCACTTTCGGGGCCGCGTCTTTCCTTGAGCCTTTGGTGATCATGCGTTCACCTCCGCCAGTCTTTCCTTGACCGATACTGGCCCATTATAAAGAGCCGCGCCGCGCTGTCCCCGTCAGCCGTCGGGCAAATCTGACCCATCGTCGGATTGGGCACCGTTCGTCCGGCCCGCCTGACCGTTCGTCGCGGACCCTGCCGTCGGGTGTCCGGGGCCGCCCGGAACGAGCGGGTGAGTGAGAACCGGTCGGCGGTTTGGCGCGGGCCGGCCCTATATAGTCGTCCCGGACACAGTGCCGGCATTTGGGGCGCAGCCTGACGCACTATGGACGACCGCCATGACCTTAAGCTGATCCTGAAATCGCGGGTACCTATCGTGCTCGTCAATACCCATGACGAGACCCGTTTCCTGGAATTCCTGCAGGGTATTACCGCCGAAGCATCGGCCGAGGATTACCGCCCGTTGTTTCGGTGGTCCGTGACCGATGGGCTGCAACGCCTCGATATCGATCTGGAACCGCAACTCCATAACGCCGATCCCGACCAGGTTTTAAAGCACATTCGCAGTGTCAAGCAGCCGGGCACCTATGTGCTTCTGGATTTTCATCCCTACCTGGAGAATCCGGTCCACATTCGCTTACTCAAGGACATTGCGTTGGCGTCGGAGGACGGTTCACGCACGCTAATTCTTGTCAGTCATGATATGGAATTGCCGGAGGAACTGGAGCGGCTGGCAGCGCACTTCACAATGTCGCTGCCGGATGACGAAGAACGTTCAACGATTGTCAGCAAGGTCATTGATGAATGGAACCTGGAAAATACCGGCTCGGTGAAGGTTGACCGCAAGGCTTTCGACTTGTTGGTGCGTAATCTATCCGGACTGACCCGGCCGGACACCGGGCGGCTGGCGCGGAACGTCATTTGCCATGATGGAGCCCTAACTCACGAAGACCTGCCAGCGGTTATGGAAGGCAAATACCAACTGTTAAACCGGCAGGGCGTCTTGTCTTACGAATACGAAACCGCCAAGTTTTCGGATGTTGGCGGATTGCGCAACCTGAAAATCTGGCTGGAGCAACGCAAGCGAGCGCTTGCCGGCGGAGACGGGGCCAAACACCTTGATCCGCCACGTGGGCTGTTGCTGGTCGGGGTCCAGGGTTGCGGCAAAAGCCTTGCTGCCAAAGCCGCGGCCGGGATTCTCTGTGTGCCACTGCTGCGCCTGGATGTCTGCACCCTGTACAAAAAGTTTCACGGCGAGACCGAACGCAATCTCCGGGAATCACTGAAGCAGGCCGAAGTGATGAGTCCGTGCGTCCTATGGATAGACGAAATCGAGAAGGGCTTGGCTACCGGAACCGGAGA
>JAUWKW010000187.1 GCA_030614035.1 Chromatiales bacterium
AGTAAATACTTGTGTCGCTTCCTTTCGCGTATCAAGGAACTGCTTGCGATCGTGAATTGCAAAGTCATTGTCCTTGCCCGGCAAAATCCCGTGCTCGCGACGTAACACGCGTTCGATATCGACCATCGCCAATTCAACACTTGAGTCGGACGCCACTTTCGCACTGATCGTCTCCACTTTGTCATTTCCGGCAACCCGGTATTGCGCCGTACTCAGTGGTATCCAGATGTCGTCGTCAGGATTTCTCCAACCCGTAGACCCTTTCGCCTCCAAAACGCCGATCACTTCAAACCCGATAGACCGGATCGCGATGGTGCGACCAAGGATGCCGGTTGCATCTGTATCCAGCATCCCGGGTATTTCGTTCCCCAACACGGCCACCCGTTTCCTGCTCGAATCGTGCGACACGGTGAACATCTGCCCGAGCGACATATCAAAGCCATGGACAATTCGGTAGTTTGGTGTGGTGCCCAATATATTGACGTTGATATTTCGGTTGCCGTATTTGACCTGGTACCGTTCGCTGATTTCCGGCACGACGGCCTCGATATGCCTGGAATCTCGGGCCAGAGCCGCGGCATCATCAGTAGTCAGTGTCCGCAGATCCCTTGCGACCCCGCGGTTGAACCAACTGCCGGCAGCAATTGATAGGATGTCGCCGCCAAGCGCTTCCATTTGCTCGTCGATCGCGCGTTGCGCACCGGTGCCGAGCGCCACCATCGTAACGACGGCCGCGACGCCGATGATGATGCCGAGCATCGTCAGTGCTGCACGAAACAGATTTGCACGAATGGACTGGAGCGCAATCCAGAGTGTTTCGGAAATCAGCACAGGGTCAGTGTCCTTCGCGTCAACGCGAATCGATTCCCGGCACGCCACCCACGCGACGCGTAATCCAGCGCTGCAGCTGTTCCTGCGTTTCTACCAGATGCGCGCTGGGCAGTAACAAGACTTTGTCTGCAGCGCCGAGGCCCGAAATGATCTCCACGCGGTCAAGATCGGTTAGTCCAGTCCGCACGTTTACAATTTGCGATTCGCCTTCGTTGTCGACAACGACCCAGAATTCTCCACCAAAACGATAGTCGGGTGTCGAACGCTCGCCAGCGTCGGGCTCGTCACCCCGCGGTCCGCCCGCATTTAGAAAAATCTGCCTTATGAGCTGTTGTTCACTCTCGCTCAACGTACCGCCACTGCGTCGTTTCGACATCACTTGCCGGCCTTTTTCCGGATCGACACCCGGTGGCATTCTGATCGTCTGGTCACGCATCGTTATTGGCGCCGGCGTATTCGCTGCTACCACCCCTGCGTCGGGATTATCATCCCCGTGACTCAGTTCGGCCCGCAGCGCCGACTCGCTGATGCCGAGAATCCCGGCGGTGGCAACCACATCGCGCTCTGTGCGCAATGCAATCACAGGAACGGTCAGCACGTTGTCGCTTTTGGCAACCGATACTTCGACCTCGGCGTTCATTCCCGGCATGAGAAGCTCTTCAGGATTTTGAATTGAAATGAGAACCGCGAACATCGTGACGTTCTGTTCGATCACGGCCTGCGGCTCGATCTTCATTACTTCACCGCCAAACGGCTGGTTCGGATAGGCCGCAACCGTGACCTCGGCACGCATGCCCGGCCTGACCTTGCCAATATCTGTCTCATCGACCAGCGCACGAATCCGCACAGCACTCAGGTCTGCCATTGTCAGTAACAGCGTTCCACCGCCAAAGTCCTGAGTTGGGGATGAGATGACCTGCCCTTTTTCGACCGGCTTTTCAATTACTGTTCCGGAAACCGGTGCTCGAATATCGGTATCGTCGACGGCGATACGGGCATTTTCGACAGCGACCTCGGCGCTCACGACCTGTGCCTCGGCGTTCGCCAGCTCTAATGCCGCCCCTTCGTAATCTGCTTCGGTGAACGTGCCGTTCTTTAGTAATGACTCGGCGCGCTCCATCTGGGATTCAGAAATCGTGCGCCGGGATCGTGCTGCTTTCAACTCGGCTTCGGCCTGAGCGAGCCGGTTCCTCACCGTTCTCGGATCGATTCGAACCAGCAGTGCGGTCTCTTCGGCGTAATCACCGGTTTCGACGAGCAGCTCGAGCACTTCACCGGATGCTTTGGACTTTACCTCGATAGTCGCTAACGGTTCGACAATTCCTGACGAGCTGACGCTGACTTCTATTGACCGTCGCTCAACGGCTGCCGCCTCATAAAGAGGTGCATCAATTTTCTCGCCGGTGCAAGCGATAACTAATAAACCGGAAAGTGCCACTACTTTTGACTTCATTCACTTTCCGTCGTCGCCGCAGAGTCGCTGACGACTCTGCCATCGCTGAGGCAAATCGTTCGCCTCGCATGATTGGCAACATGTTCTTCATGCGTAACAACTATCAACGTATGTCCCGATTCCTGGAGCTGATCAAACAGACTCATAATTTCGTCTCCGGTGTTCGAGTCCAGGTTTCCTGTCGGTTCATCCGCGAGCAATATGCTTGGTTTGGTTACGAGTGCTCTCGCAATCGCAACACGTTGTCGCTGACCGCCTGACATTTCCGACGGGCGATGGCGCATCCTGTCCGCGAGACCGACCGTCTCCAGCGCATGTTCCGCCTTTTCGTGTCTGTCCTTGTGGCGCATTCCCGCGTATATCAGTGGCACTTCGACATTGCTCAACGCCGTCATCCGTGACAGCAGATTGAAAGTCTGAAAGACAAATCCAATCTCCTTGTTCCTCGCTCTGGCGAGTTGATGATCGTTCATCGCCGACACGAGCTGGCCGTTGAGCCAAAATTGCCCACCTGTCGGTGTGTCCAGGCAGCCGATAACATTCATCAAAGTCGATTTTCCAGAGCCCGACGGGCCCATGATTGCCGCGTATTCGTTTGTCTCTATGTTGAGAGTGACGTTGTCCAAGGCATGAATGGTCTCCTCGCCCATGTGATAGAAGCGCTCGACATCTTGCAGCCGAATCAGCGTGCTCCAGTCTTTGGCTGTCGATATGGATTCGCCGATCAAAATGCCTGCCTTTCCGAGTCTTTTGCTATCGCTCAGCCGATACTAGCTATTAGACCCCGGTTTCGATACCGCTTTACACTTTGAAGGCAAAGAAATGTCAAGGTGTGAATCGGCGTCGAGAATTGACCCACCTTTACACCAAGAACCAATAACTCACACGACGAATCACCGCTGAAACCGGGTCAAATGTAGATGCCGATTTACAGTCATCCGACGGGCAAACCGGTCGGAATCCAAAATATGCCCTACTTCGTGGTTGAACTAAGAGTATGCATCATTGTTTCGATGTCCGCTTCGGGTCATTAGCGGCCCTTCAGGACTCTACCATCCCGACGGCCGCTTTCGGCTGTAACCCGGCCATTCAGCGGGTCTTTTTCAGATGTCCAATTTTGAACGTCCGCTTTTCTCCATAGCGGTCATTCAAACATCGCAGAAATCGCCAATATGACAGGCCGCTTTCGGCCACAAGGAGCCGTTAACCGGGGTCAAGTCTCGGCGTCTGGCACCGGCGCTAAGCGATATCCGACTGCTAGATACCAAGCCAAATACACGGCCAGCGCAATCGTGGCGTAACCGATCGTGAGTAGCGTCCCGTAAATCGCGGGAATCGCTACGAGCCACCTACTTGCATTCCTGTGAATCATAAGAGCAGTAGCCAGCAACCCTAAGGGTGCCGCCGCGATGGCAATGGCAGCAGCGTCCGCATACGAAGCTGGCCCTAGATTGAAGAATGCTCTTTGAGCAGCCAATATCGAATCGAAATCTCGGATTACAATGAACCCGAAAAATAATCCGGCGACCAAATAAACAGTCGAGATGGTTTGTCTGTGGGGAAACATCAACTCGATAACGCATCAATTTCGAACGGCGGCAAAGGGTCAGCAGCCGCCTGTCACCAGTTTATCACCTGACCGTCAGTTCGCGGCCAATAGCGGCCAGTCACTAGCTGAGAAAACAGGCCCGGAGCCTGTAACGCGACACC
>JAUWKW010000080.1 GCA_030614035.1 Chromatiales bacterium
AAATTTGTCGAGTTTTTTGGTGATGGCCTGTCGAACATGCCACTGGCCGACCGCGCCACCTTGAGCAATATGTCCCCCGAATTCGGTAGCACTGCCGCAATGTTTCCGATTGATCGCGAGACAACCCGTTACCTGGAACTCTCCGGGCGAGGCGCGGAGCAGATTGCGCTGGTCGAAGCTTATGCCCGCGCGCAGAACTTGTGGCGAGAGGACGGACAGCCCGAGCCGCTGTATAGCGATGTGCTCGATCTCGATCTCGGAACCGTGGAACCCAGTCTGGCCGGTCCGAAACGTCCGCAGGACCGCATACCCCTGAAGTCAGCGCAGTCGACCTACCGGAAACACAGCGCGGAATTGCGCGGGGCGGATGAAACTGAGCGTGCTGCTACCGTTGACTCCGATGGCGACACCTATCAGTTGCAGGACGGCGCCGCACTGATTGCGGCAGTCACGAGTTGCACCAATACCTCCAATCCTTCGGTCATGGTCGCGGCCGGCCTGCTGGCGCGCAAAGCGCGCGAGCGTGGCCTGAATTCCCAACCCTGGGTCAAAACCAGCCTTGCACCCGGGTCAAAGGTCGTAACCGATTATCTGGAGAAGACCGGGTTGCTGACAGATCTCGCGGCGCTGGGATTCGACATCGTTGGGTACGGCTGTACCACGTGCATTGGCAATTCCGGTCCGCTGAAACCGGAAATTTCCGCGGCGGTAAAAGAAAATGATCTGATTGGATGCAGCGTACTGTCCGGCAACCGCAATTACGAGGGTCGTATTCATCCGCTAACCGTGATGAATTATCTCGCCTCACCCCCGCTGGTCGTAGCTTACGCACTGGCAGGTTCGATGAACGTGGACCTGGTTCAGGACTCGCTCGGTGACGATGCCGATGGCAAACCGGTCTATCTGAAAGACATCTGGCCCAGCCAGGCCGATGTGCAGGAACTTGTCCTGAAAACGGTCAACCGGAGTATGTTTCGGGACAGCTATGCCAGCGTGTTCACCGGTGACGAGAACTGGAATGAGATCGATGTGCCCGAAGGCGAGATATACAGTTGGGATGGCGCGTCGACCTACGTCAAAAATCCGCCCTATTTCGACGGCATGTCCATGCAGCCGGAACCCGTGGCGAACATCGAATCGGCCCGGTTACTGGCACTGCTCGGCGATTCCGTGACGACGGATCATATTTCGCCAGCGGGAAGTATCGCGATAGACAGTCCGGCTGGCCAGTACCTGGTTGACCAGGGCGTACCGCCGACCGAGTTCAACAGTTACGGATCCCGGCGAGGCAATCACGAAGTGATGATGCGCGGCACGTTCGCCAACATCCGCTTACGGAACCAGCTTGCGCCGGGTACGGAGGGAGGCTGGACCGTGCATCAGCCGAGCGGCGAACAAATGACGATCTATGACGCAGCCATGCGTTACCAGCAGGAAGGCACCCCGCTGCTGGTCATCGCCGGCAAAGACTACGGGTCAGGTTCTTCCCGGGATTGGGCAGCAAAAGGTACTCTGCTGCTCGGCGTAAAGGCGGTCCTGGTGGAAAGTTTCGAGCGCATCCACCGGTCCAACCTGATCGGCATGGGCGTGTTGCCGCTGCAGTTCCCCGACGGTGACAGCGCTGCCTCACTGGGACTGACTGCCACGGATACCTTTAGCATCATGGGGCTCGATGGCGGCGATGCGTCGGAGGTGACCGTCGTCGTAACCGCCGAAAACGGGGACACGCAGGAGTTCGGGGCACGCGTGCGCATCGATACACCAAAGGAGCGTGACTACTATAAAAACGGTGGGATTCTGCAGTACGTGCTGCGGCAAATTGCTGCCGCAGCTTAATGCCAATAAACATTAATATATTAATATAAGCATCTATTTTATATATATAAATGTCTCAATGGCTGACCCAGGCCGGCATACTGGCCCAGGCCCGGTTAACGGCTGCATCGTGCTCCCGATATTGGGGCGAATATTTCCCCACCAGTTGCCAGAATCGACGCGAGTGATTCAGGTGACGCAGGTGGCAGAGTTCATGCACCAGCAGATATTCCGCCTGTTCGGTTGGCAGTAACAGGGCCGAAGCATTCAGGCTGATCGTTCCATCGCCTGAGCAGCTGCCCCAGCGCGTTTGCTGCAGCCGTATCTGTACCCGGTTTGGTTTGACCTTGATAGCTTTTGCCAGTTGCAGCAGCCACGGTCGCAGGGTTTTCCGCCCCATGCCGGTTAGCCAGCGCCGGAGTATGGGCCAGCAACAGTTGGGCGCCGCATCCATTGAGAACACCAGTAGCCGGGATCCCTGGTTGCGGTAGTGCGTTCGCTTGGATCGCCGGTAGATTACTTCGATGGATTCGTCGATCGCTGGCAGTTCAATTCGGGTCGGCAGTGCGGGTCCCGAATCCGATGGCAGCATCGCAATACCTCGGCGAGTTTTGTCTATCCAGCTGCTTTCGCTTCGCACAAAATCGGCGACCGTGCACGCTGAGGTCCGCGGCGGCACGACGATCTCGACGCCACCGTGGGCAAAAACATTGATACTGAGACGCCGGGCCCGTTTGCTGACACGCACGCGCCATCCCTGCGGCGGCGGGCCAGCGGTCGCTGTGCCCTCCTCCCACAACGACAACTGTGATTCCGAGACTATGCGCGATCTCGCCACGCCGTCATTACTCCCGCCTTGCGATTGACTGCTAAGCTTACCGAGCCAAGACAATACTCGAATGACTGCAAATCTTGAAGTCTGCTGAATGAATCGGCTCATCGATATCGGTGTCAACCTGACCCACGACAGCTTTGATGCAGACCGTGATGAAATCATCAGCCGTGCTGCTGACGCAGGCGTGCAGCGGTTAATTGTTACCGGTGCCAATGTTTCGGGCAGCATCCAGGCCATAGCGCTCGCTGATCAGCGCCCGGGGCACATTTTTGCCACCGCCGGTGTTCATCCGCACCATGCGTCCGAGTACACATCCGAAGTGGGTGACCGCCTGCTGTCGCTTTCCCGACTACCTGCCGTCGTTGCCGTCGGCGAATGTGGCCTTGATTTTTTCCGAACGTTTTCGCCCCGTGAAGATCAATTGGCGGCCTTCAGGTCACAACTCGATATTGCCGTTAAGGCCCAGAAACCGGTCTTCCTGCACCAGCGCGATGCGCATACCGAGTTTATTGATGTATTGGAGGACTATCGTTCCGAATTGACTGGCGGAGTTGCCCACTGCTTTACCGGAGGGCCGGCCGAACTGCAGCGTTACCTGGAGATGGGACTACACATCGGCATCACCGGTTGGATATGCGATGAACGCAGGGGTACCGAGCTGCGTGAAGCAGTGGGGGCAATCCCGATGAATCGTTTGTTGCTGGAAACGGATGCGCCGTATCTGCTACCGCGAGACATCAAGACCAAGCCCGCCGCGCGCCGGAATGAACCCGCTCTGCTGCCTCATATCCTGTTGAGGTTGGCCAGCGAAATGGGCCAGGATCCCGACCTCGTAGCGGCGGCGTCTACGGAGAATGCCGAGCGTTTGTTTAATCTGAAGAAAGCAGAGCCTAGTCCCTGATCAAGTGGCTCATCGGGGTTACGACGGCTTTCTGCTCGAGTCGATCCCACGAGGGGAGAAACGCCTCTAGCACCTTGTCTTCGTACTCATGCTGTTGTTCGAGTTCAGTCAGAAGCTGATCGATGTGAATCACGTGGCTGGGCTGGCCTTTTGTGAACAGCGCGCGATTTGTAAACGCGATGTAGCCGTCGACCGGCACATTCGGCGCAATTCGGCCTACGGCGGCAATGCGGTCAAACAGGGACATCTGGGGGTTACGGAAGGTGAATCGCTGCCGGCCATCGATGACCGTCCAGTCGTGCATGGCGTCGCTGCCAAACACGTGGCCCTGAACATCCTTGGTATGTAGAATCAGAATTCCGCGTGCAGTCAGCAACGCGTACTCGATATGGATTTCACCGCTGTTGTCATCCGGAATCAGGAAATCCTTCAATACTGCCTTGCTGACCGACTCCAGGCGCGCGGCAATCGACCGGGACTTCACGCGTCGATACCAGAGCCAGCCTGCCAGCATAGCCAACAGCACGGCACCAGCGGCTCCGATGATGATCCTGGTGCCCAGTGTCTCAAGCATCAATTTCTAAAGTCCGAATAGTTGCGTGTCCGTCGGCCGCCAGCGCAGATTCTGCCGGGTGCTTCCAGGTCAACCCTACAGACGGGACGTGATTTCGTCCGTGACGGCATCGATGGTCTCAAAACTTGCAGGCCATTTCAGCAATCGCGAGAGTTCATCTGGCAGCTCTATCGTTTCCCCGATCAGCGGTTCAACAATACTCTCGAATTTCGCAGCATGGGCCGTCGCGATAATAATGAAGTGATGCTCTGACCGCTCTTCATCAGGGAGATCTCGATAGACATTGAATGCTGTGGCGGTGTGCGGGCACCAGGCGAGACCGCTGCGCGCATACTCCGCTGCAATCTGCTGCGCAATGGATTCATCGGATACAGAAACGGCGCGCAATCGGCGGCCGATTTCGGCGGCATCGCCCCATAGGTTGAGCAAACGTTCCATGTTGCTCGGGTCCCCCACATCCATCGCTGATGCAAGCGTGGGAATGCTGGCACGCGGATTCCATTCCCCGGACCCGAGAAACTCAGGAATCGTTCGATTGGCATTGGTCGCCAGAATGATCTGATCGATCGGCAAGCCCATCTGCTTGGCCCAGATTCCTGCGAATGCGTTGCCCAAATTACCCGTAGGGATGACAAAACTGCTCGGCAGGCTGTTTCGGCGGTCGTTGGCCAGGCTGGCTTGCGCATAGTAGACGGATTGAGGCAACAAGCGGCCGACGTTAATGCTGTTGGCCGAGCACAAACGGTAGCGCTGAACAAGTTCGGCATCAGCGAACATCTCTTTGGCCAGGCGCTGACATTCATCGAATCCGCCGCGCACGGCCAGCGAGATGATGTTGTCTCCCCAGCAGGTCAACTGGTGTTGCTGCCGCGCTGTCACCCTGCCGTCCGGAAACAAGACCACGACCCGCACGCCGGGTTTGCGGTGAAAGGCCGCGGCGACGGCGCCCCCGGTATCCCCCGAAGTGGCGACGAGCACGGTGACCGGAACGGTGCCGCGATCCGGCGTACCGATGATGCGCGTCATGCATGCGGCTAAAAAACGGGCCCCGAAATCTTTGAACGCGGCGGTGGGACCGTGAAATAGTTCGAGCACCGAAAGCGACCCGCGCTCCGACTTTTCGAGGAGTTGCAGCCGGGCCGGAAAGCTAAACGCTTCGTCACAGATCTCGCCGAGCTGGTCTGAAAGCGCCGATCCTTCAAAAAACGGCGCTAGCAGCTGTGTGGCGAGATCGCTGACGGTGTCGATCTGCGTCAGCGCATCGGGGTCAAAATGCGGCAGATTTTCCGGCACGTACAGACCGCCGTCAGGCGCAGTGCCGCTCATGATGGCCGCCTCCAGAGCAACGCCCGGACCTTGCCTGGTGCTGACGAACTGCATCGGCTTACCGGGACGCACCCAGGAATCTCGCCAATCTGAGCAGGTCTGCAAATACGCCGGCAGCGGTCACTGCCGGCCCGGCTCCAGGTCCCTGCACGACCAGCGGATTGTCGCTATAGCGTTCAGAGACGAAGCGAACGATGTTATCGGTCAGATTGATGTGCGCGAACGCATGATCGGCCGGAAGTGACTCCAAACGGACGGTCGCTGCCCCCGATTTGTCCAATCGCCCGACATATCGCTGTACCTCGCCTGCTTCGTCGGATTTCTTCCACCGATCGAGCATCGATGCGTCCTGATCTGCCAGCGCATCCAAAAACTGGTCCACTGACACATCATCCAGTCCGGCCGGCACAAGACTTTCGATCTCAATGTCCTGAAGCTCTAATCGCATACCCAGCTCGCGGCCCAGAATGATTAATTTTCGGGCAACGTCGAGCCCTGACAAATCGTCACGGGGGTCGGGTTCCGTGTAGCCATTCTCGTGAGCCTCCCGCACTATTGCCGAAAAAGATCGGGTGCCATCGAAAACATTGAAAAGATAAGCAAGGGTGCCGGAAAGAATTCCTTCGATACTGACCACCTCGTCCCCGGTTTCCGTCAGGTCTCTGAGTGTTTGTACTATCGGCAGCGCCGCACCAACACTCGGCTCATACAGAAAATGCACGTTGTGCTCGCGGCGAGCCGCCTGAATCCGATCGTAACGTTCCAGTGTGCCGCTTTGGGCTTTTTTGTTTGGTGTCACGACGTGGATTCCCTGTGCGAATAAGTCGATGTATCGGTCGGCAAGTTCGTCGCTGGCGGTACAGTCGACCATGACGGCATGCGGCAGGTGATCCGCATTGACATGGGCAACGAAACGGTTCCAGTCCAGCGGCTCGCCGTCACTGGTCAGCATTTCTCGCCAGTTGCCAAGATCAATCATGCGTTCGGCCAGGTGCATGCGCGACGAAGTGGCTATGCCGCGCACTCTGAAGTCGAGATTGAAGTCCTGTTGCAAATGCGCCACCTGCGCGGCCATCTGATCCAGCAATGTTGCTCCGACGTGGCCCGGGCCGACCAGCCCCACCGAAACTGTTTCGGTCGACAGGTAAAAGCCTGCATGGGCCGCCCGCAGAGCACGGGTTGCATCGTCTCGCGCGATGACAGCGGAAATGTTGCGTTCCGAAGAACCCTGCGCAATTGCCCGTACATTAATGCCGGCGTTGCCAAGCGTCCCGAAAAAGCGCGATGCGACTCCTGTCAGGCCGGCCATGCCATCACCGACGACCGCAATA
>JAUWKW010000051.1 GCA_030614035.1 Chromatiales bacterium
TGCACCGGCCCATCCGGCGTCGTGAACCGGACATTCAACGATTGAACTTCGAGTACCGCGTCAGCCATCAGTTGCTCCGGTCGCGCGGATCCAGTGCGTCGCGCAGTCCATCGCCGATGAAATTCAGACAAAACAAGGTCGTCGCCAGGAATGCCGCCGGAAAGATCAACATCCACGGCGCGGTTTCCATTTCCTGCGCTCCCTCATTCACCAGCGCACCCCAAGACGTCATCGGTTCCTGCACGCCAAGACCAAGGAAACTCAGAAACGATTCAACCAGGATTACCTGTGGGATCGTCAAGGTCACATAGATGACGACGACACCGAGCAAATTTGGAACGATGTGGCGAAGCACGATCTTGACGTCTGACACGCCACCCGCGCGCGCGGCTTCCACGAATTCCTTTTCTTTGAGGCTCAAAGTCTGGCCACGAACGATTCGTGCCATGTCCAACCAGTTGATGGCGCCAATCGCGACAAAGATCAGCACGATGCTACGGCCAAAAAACACCATTAGCAGAATCACGAAAAACATGAACGGCATCGCGTAGAGCACATCGACAATGCGCATCATGATGTTATCGGTACGCCCACCGATGAACCCGGCCGTTGCACCCCAGGCAATACCGATGATTAAACTCACCGCGGTCGCGACCAATCCAACCATCAGCGAGATTCGTCCGCCGTACATCGTGCGAACGAACAGGTCCCGGCCCAGTGCATCTGTGCCGAATAAATGGCCCGTCGATAGCGATGGGCCAACCGAGATCAGATCGAAGTCAGTCGCATCGAACGCATACGGGTTCAATATTGGTGCAACCACGACCAACAGCGCCCTCACAGCCAGTAACAGTGTCGCCACGAACGCTGCGCGGTTTTTCTTCAGCGTTTCCCACACGTCAATCGATAGGCTGCGCCCGCGAATGTCTGAGGTTTCCGCCGTCGCGTTCATGGTTTCACTGGTATTGCACGCGTGGGTCGAGCCAGCCATAGACGAGGTCGACGATCAGGTTAAAGACAATAATCAAAACACCGTAGAAAACGACCACACCCATGACCAATGTGTAGTCGCGGTTTAATGCTCCCTGGATGAAAAACCGCCCAAGACCCGGTACGCCGAAGATCTGTTCGATGACAACGGAACCGGTGATGATCGCCGCCGTCGCCGGACCTAAATACGATATGACCGGCAGCAATGCCGGCTTCAATGCGTGGCGGATAATTACGGTGCGCTGCGGCAGCCCCTGTGCCCGTGCGGTGCGGATAAAATCGGCACGAAGCACTTCGATCATGCTGCCACGGGTAAGCCGGGCGATGTAGGCAATCTGCGGCAACGCCAGCGCAATAACCGGCAACACGAAGTTGCGCCAGTCGCCCAGGCCACCGGCTGGCAGCCATTTCAGCGTCACCGCGAATAACAACACCAACAATGGTGCCATGACGAAGTTCGGGATTGATATTCCGGTCATCGCCACGGCCATCGCGGCATGGTCGGTAAACGAATTCTGCTTCAATGCCGCGATCGTGCCAACGGCGACACCGACGAAGAATGCCAGCAGCATCGCAAAACCGCCCAGCCGCAGTGACACCGGGAAACCTGTCGCGATCAGCTCGGTGACAGTGTAGTCGCGGTACTGGAACGACGGCCCAAAATCACCTCTTAACAAACCGCCCAGATACAGTCCGAACTGTATGTACAGCGGCTCGTCGAGATTGTATGCCGCTTGCAGGTTGGCCTCGATTTCCGGAGGTATCCGCCGGTCAGTATCGAACGGCCCCCCCGGCGCGACCTTGATCAAAAAAAACGCCAAAGCGATCAAGACCAGCAGCGTTGGTATCGCGCCGAACACCCGCTTTAGTGCAAAGCGAAGCATGCATCGAGCCTCAGTGCTTCAGTATGTGGAAATTCTTCGTGTAGTGATGATCCATGATATTGGGCTTGAAACCGCCAACCCAGGGTTTGATCAGGTGTTTGCTGACGTAGAAATAGATCGGGATAATCGGCTGCTCTTCGAGCATCAACCGCTCGGCTGCTTCCATCAATTCAGCACGTTGCTGCATATCGGGCTCGACCGCTGCCCGATCGAGCAAGGCATCGTATTCATCGTTTGCAAATCCGGAATCATTCTGCTCATTATCCGACGCGAACAATTGTGTGAAACTATAGGCATCATTGTAATCGCCTATCCAGCCATTGCGAGCGACACCGGGCATCGTTTTCTGTTTTCGCGTCTCGAGAAACACCTTCCACTCCTGGTTTAATAACTTCGTCTCGACACCAAGCACTTGTTTCCACATCGAGGCAATGGCAATCGCTATACGCTTATGATTTTCACTGGTGTTATATAAGATCTGGATTGTCAGCGGGTTGGCTTCGGAATGGCCGCTTTCTTTGAACAAGCGCCGCGCCTCGGTATTGCGCCTTTCTTGCGTCCAGCCGGCCCAGTCGGGTGGCTGCTGAGTGTAACCGGTTACCCGCGGCGTCCAGCTGTAGGCTGGAATTTCACCGGAGCCAGTAATCTTTTCGGTCAGCACGTCGCGGTCGATCGCCAGCGCCAATGCGCGCCGGAGTTTCGGCGCACCGGCGAATGGCGGCAACGTAAGGTTCAGACTGTAGTAATAACTACCGAGATACGGACTGATGTATAGCTGATCAGCTATGTTTTCGCGGATCCAGGCGATCTGTTTGAACGGGAGGTCCTGCGTGAAATCCAGTTCGTCGGCACGGTAGCGTTTGAGCATCGCGTCCTGATTTTCGATCGGAAAGTAGTTGACCTCATCGATAACCGTATTCTCATCGTCCCAATACTTTTCGCTTCTAAGCAGGCGAATGTGCGACTGCACGACCCATTCGTCGAGTCTGTAGGCCCCGTTGCCAACCAACTGCCCGGCCCGCGCAAACCGGTTGCCAAACTTCTCCACACTAGGCCGGTGCACCGCGTACGTTGTCGAGTGTGTCAATAAGCCGAGGAAATACGGCGTCGGTCCGATCAGTCGAATCTCGAGCGTCCGGTCGTCAAGCGCCGTGACGCCGAGTTGCTCCGGAGATAGCTCACCCTTGACGATTTGCTCCGCATTGACAATTGGGAACAGGATGCTTGAGTACTGCGATAACGTGGCCGGGTCAACGCTGCGCTGGATCCCGTACGCGAAATCCGCAGCCGTAACCGGATCGCCATTTGACCAGCGCCCGTCTGCGCGCAGCGTGAACGTGTAGACGGTTCCGTCGTCGTTGATCTGCCACGTTTCAGCGGCACCGGGAATCAAACTTCCGTCGGGTGCCTCGCTGACCAGGCCCTCGAACAGGTCGCGCAGAATATTCGACGCCGGCACTCCTTCGGCCCGGTGCGGATCAAGCGTCTGTGGCTCCGCCCCGTTGTTCTTATTCAGGATCTGTTCCGCAGCCAACTCGGTACCCGATGCACCACCGACGGGTATGGTGCGCCCGGGGTCCGGCGCGCTGCAGGCACCTAAGAGCGTCGCTGCCCCTGCGACGAATACCAGTCTGAGTCGGTTCGTGACGCGCGCGCGCACCTCAGGCGCTCTTCAGCTGCCGCTTTTTCAGATGAACCAGCAGTAAAGAAATAGCGGCCGGCGTCATGCCGGGAATTCGCGCCGCCTGCGCCACGGTAAGCGGCCGTATTTCGATCAGTTTTTGCTTGATTTCACTCGACACGCCACGCAACCGCGAATAGTCGAGGTCGTCACCAAGTGGTGTTGCTGCGTGTCGCCGATTGCGCGCGATTTCCTGCTCCTGTCGCTTCAGATAGCCCGCATAGCGGGCCTGAATCTCTACCTGCTGGTTGATCTGCGCGGTTAGTTCCGGGGTTTCACCCGGCAACACTGTGCGCGGTCCAACGCCGTCGATCTCCGTCAAACGTTCGTATCCGACTTCCGGGCGGCGAAGAATGTCCGCTGCCCGCCGGTTTGTATCGCTGCTCGAATCGCCCGGTAGCGCACTTGCACGAACCAGAATACTGGCAAGTCGCTGTTGCTCCCGTTCAATTTGCTCACGCTTGAGTTCAAACAATTTCCAACGATGATCATCGACGAGACCGAATTCCCGAGCAATTGGTGTGAGCCTCAGATCTGCGTTGTCCTCGCGCAGTAACAGCCGGTACTCAGCGCGGCTGGTAAACATCCGGTAAGGCTCGCTGGTGCCTCGGTTAACCAGATCGTCAACGAGCACACCCATATAGCCCTGATCCCGGCCCGGGCACCATCCTTCGTCGCCGCGCCACGCCAGAGCCGCATTGACTCCGGCCAGTAACCCCTGGGCTGCCGCCTCTTCGTAACCGGTAGTGCCGTTAATCTGGCCAGCGAAATAAAGACCCGAAATCGTTTTAGTCTCCAATGTGGGCTGTAAGTCGCGCGGATCAAAGTAATCGTATTCAATTGCATACCCCGGCCGCGTGATATGTGCGCGCTCAAGGCCCGGAATCGTGTGCAGAAATTTCAGTTGGATTTCGACTGGCAAACTTGTGGAAATGCCGTTCGGATAAATTTCGGTGGTCGTCAAGCCCTCCGGCTCGATAAATATCTGGTGGCTGCTGCGATCGGCAAAGCGCACAATCTTGTCTTCGATCGACGGACAATAGCGCGGCCCTACACCCTCGATCGCGCCCGTATACATTGGTGACTGGTCCAGCCCGGCACGGATGATTTCGTGTGTCGCCTCGGTCGTGTGCGTGATGTGGCAATCAACCTGGCGCGGGTGCTCGCTGCGGCTGCCAATAAACGAAAACACTGGCGCCGGCACATCACCAGGCTGTACCTGCATGCTGTCGAAATTTACGGTACCGCCATCGATGCGGGGCGGTGTACCGGTTTTCAGCCGGCCAACACGTTGGACAAGTTCGCGCAATCGCTCGGCCAATGCGATCGAAGCCGGATCACCGGCGCGTCCGCCCGTCGACTGGTCCTGGCCGACATGAATACGTCCGCCGAGAAACGTCCCGACGGTGAGCACGACGACTGGCGCGTGAACCCTAAGCCCTGTTTGTGTAACGACACCAGCGACACGACCGTTTTTCACGATCAGGTCGTCGACGCTCTGCTGGAACAAGGCCAGTCCCTGCTGGCCTTCGACTGCTGTCCGAACTGCCTGACGGTATAAAACGCGGTCGGCCTGCGCGCGCGTTGCCCGGACCGCCGGGCCCTTACGGGAGTTCAGCGTACGAAAATGAATGCCGGCCCGATCTGCAGCCCGCGCCATGACGCCACCCATTGCATCGACTTCACGCGCCAGGTGGCCTTTGCCGATACCGCCGATCGCTGGATTGCAGCTCATCTGCCCTACCGTTTCGATGTTATGCGTCAACAGAGCCGTGCGCGCACCCATGCGGGCCGACGCACAGGCGGCCTCGGTCCCGGCGTGGCCGCCGCCGATGACAATGACGTCAAATGTTGCTGGATTAGACATGGTCAATTCAGAGCCGCATTTCCGGCGGCACATTCTACCCTTCGGGCTGACAGACGTCGCCTGTTCAGGCGTTCGTCGCGGGGCCCAATCTGGCCGCGCGCTGCCCCGCAAATACCGGTAGAGGTCCGAGTTGCGGCGGCGCTAAAGCGGCTCCCATCAAGCGATTTGACGTAATGCTGCGACGCTTTCACGGACAGCGATAGACCATTTTGCGAGCATGTGCACACCGGACTATCCGCTTGCTCACATGGGCTAGCGACAGTAATAGATAACGTTCTCGTTCGCCATGGATACGCACAATCTTCCAGAAATTCCGCATCCCAACGGTTCCATGCCGGACTCTGAAACGTCGACGCTGTCGCTTCCGTCACATTCGCTGACGCTACCGTGGCTGTATCTGCTGTGGACCGGTCTCGTCTGGATCAGTGCGTATTTCGACCAGTCATATATCAGCAGCGACGGCGTCGCGATATTGCTCGGCGGCGTAGCCACCACTAACGCTTTTTTCCTCGGCCTGGCCCGGGGACTTTCCCGACAAACCTTCAGCGAAGACGATATCGCGGTGGCACAGAGCACCATAGCGATTGCCTGGATCGCCGCCTACACGTTTTTTAGCGTTAAGTCCGGCGAACTGGTGTTGGGTATGTACATGACCGTGATGACATTTGCCATTTTTCGGCTGGACACCTGGGCATTCCTTAAAATCTCAATTTTTGCCGGTCTGAGTTACACGATTGCAGTGGGCTTGCAGTGGACCGCCAACCCGCTGATTGTCGATCTTTGGCAGTCCGCGTTCAGATTACTGCTGTTGCAGGCCGTCATGGTTTGGGGCCTGATCTACGCTCGCCAACTGCGCGAGTTACGGAACCAACTACAGTTTCGCAATGAAGAACTGCAATCGATGATCGCGAGAGTTTCCAAGATCGCTGGGCAGGATCACCTGACCAAGTCGTTCAATCGTCGCTATATTATGGAAGCGCTGGGACGCGAAAAGGCGCGTTCGGATCGCACCGGTAAAACATTTTCTGTCGCTATCTTCGACCTGGATCATTTCAAATCCGTCAATGACAAGTACGGGCACTTGATCGGTGACCAGATTCTGCTTGAGTTCGCAAAGCGCGTTAAAGGCGAGTTTCGCGGCATGGATACAGTCGATCCGGCTGAATTCAAGCGGTCGTTCGGACGCTTCGGTGGCGAGGAGTTCATTGCCGTATTGCCCACGACTGATCTTCAGGGCGCATTCCAGTGTGCCGATCGGATCCGTATATCAATCAGCGAGCGACAGTTCATCGACCTGATGACAATCACGGTCTCTGCCGGTGTAGCTCAATACCGTGCGGGCGAGACAATACCCGAAATCCTGACCCGGGCCGACCAGGCCTTGTACGGTGCCAAACAGAATGGCCGCGACCAGGTGCAACGTGCTGGCCTCGATCTCATCGATGACTCGCACACTGTGCCGAATCTCAGGATTCTGGGTTAGCAGTAAAGCGACCGGAACCGACTGCAACAAACCCCGCGTCCATCCGGGCGCAGCACCGCAATGCCGGCAGTTCGCACCGAATTACTTACCTATACAGAAACTCGAAAATATCCGGCTGAGCAGGTCATCGTTGTGGAACTCACCAGTGATTTCTGCCAGCGCGTTCTGCACCTGCAGCAGTTCCTCCGCCATCAGCTCGCCGGCCGCGTGTTTTTCGAGTTGCTGCCGGGCCAGGTCGAAATGTTGGCGCGCCCGGGCAAGGCTCTCCAGATGCCGACGCCGGGCCGTGATGGCTCCTTCTGGTGGTGGTTCGTAGCCAAGTACCGACTTCAAATGCTTACGCAGCGCATCGATACCGTCGCGATGGAGCGCAGAAACGTTGACGGGACCGTCCGCGATCGGGCCGGCGACCTCGCCCGTCAGGTCGATCTTGTTTCTGACCACCGTGTAGCCCAGCCCGTCGGGTAACTCCGCCGCGAGTTCATCCAGATCGCTGTCGGCGCAACGGGCATCCAACACGATCAGCGCATGATCGGCAGAGCCAAGTGCGGCTCTTGCACGGCGAATACCTTCTTCTTCGACGCGGTCCCTCCCCGCCCGCAGTCCCGCGGTATCAACGACATGCAGCGGTAAACCGTCGAGGTCCAGTTGTTCGCGCACCAGGTCCCGGGTCGTACCGGCGACATCCGTGACGATTGCAGCGTCATAGCCGGCGAGCGCGTTCAGCAGGCTCGACTTGCCGACGTTGGGCCGTCCCGCGACGACGACTGTCACACCATCACGCAATAAACATCCCTGACGTGCCACCCGTTCCAGCTCGCCAAACTGCTGCTCCACGCCACTGATACGTTCCAGCAGCTCTGCGTCGCGCAGAAAATCGATTTCCTCTTCGGGAAAATCGATTGCCGCTTCCACGTGCGTGCGTAACTGTGTAATGCTTTCGTTCAGGTCCGTGACGGCATCGGAGAAATCGCCGCGCAGGGAACGTTGGGCAGCGCGGGCCGCCGATCGCGAGCCACTGTCGATCAAATCCGCTATTGCTTCAGCCTGGGCCAGATCCATGCGGTCGTTCAAAAATGCACGCCGCGAAAATTCTCCAGGGTCAGCGAAGCGTGCACCGAGTTCGATTGCCCGTTCGATCAACAGATCACAAACCATAGCGCCGCCATGGCACTGCAATTCCAGCACATCTTCTCCGGTAAACGAATGCGGCGCCGGAAACAGCAACGCAATGCCACTATCGATAGGCTCGCCGGTCGCGTCAACAAACTTACGCAGTTCCGCGCGACGCGGTTCCGGCAACTCCCCGAGCATGCCTGCCGCGATTTCGCCGACGCCCGGTCCCGA